>CAZNNJ010000036.1:0-16589 GCA_964574305.1 uncultured Rhodospirillales bacterium
GGGCGACACGGACGGCTTCGAATATATCGTCAAGAAGAGCAACGGCGACCTGCTGTCGGTGACCCAGAAGGACCCGCAGCCGCTGGGCATCGGTGTGCATGTGCTGATCATCGAGGGGCCGCAGGCGCGCATCGTGCCGGATTATACCGTGCCGGTGACGGTGGAGGCGCCGCATTCGGATGAGACGAAATCGGTGACGACCGCGAAGTCGGAACCGGTCGCGACCCCGATGGGAACCATCCCGCCGGCGGGCACGCAGCCTCCCGCCCCGGCGACGGCCGCGACGGTCGTGACTGCCGCCCCGCTGCCGCCTCCCTCTCAGCCGACAGTGGCCCAGCCGACGCCGGAACCTGCCGCGAAACCGCCGGCCTCAGACCAGAAACCCGCCACGCCTTCAGCCGATACGCCCACGGCGCCAAAGCCCGACGATACCGCGCCCAAACCGGCAAGCGGGAGCTGATGCGGCAGGCGAACAGCAGCATCGCGGTCGTCACCCGGGGACGAGGCTTTGCCGATATCACCGGCCAGATCGTCGGGTTCGTCCGCGAGCAATCGATCGAGACCGGCCTGCTGACCGTCTTCTGCCGCCATACCTCGGCATCGCTGCTGATCCAGGAGAACGCCGACCCGGACGTGCTGCGCGACCTGGAGACCTTCTTCCGCAAGCTGGTGCCCGAGGGCGACCATTACCGGCACGACGATGAAGGGGCGGACGACATGCCTGGCCATATCCGCTCGGTGCTGACCCAGTCGTCGCTATCGATCCCGGTGACGGATGGCCGGCCGGTGCTGGGTACATGGCAGGCGGTCTATCTCTACGAACACCGCGCCCGATCGCACCGGCGCGAGATCGTCCTGCACCTGATCGGCCAGTAACCTGCTTAAATCACGCCTGCTTCGGCCAGATGCTTCAGTGCGGCTTTGTCCAGCCCCAGCAGGTTGCCGAACACCGCCGCGTTATCCTCCCCCAGCGCCGGTGGACGATAGACCGGATCGGGGCACAGCCCGTCCACGCGGCCCGCGGCGGTGATCTTGCCGATACCCGGATGCTCGGTCTGAACGACGTCGCCGCGTGCCTGGAAATAAGGGGAACGGGCGATGCTCAGCCCATCGAAGACCAGGGTGAAGTCCAGGCCGAGTTTGCACAGCGCGGTTTCTATGTCGGCGCTGGAAAGCCGGGCCGCCCAATCTTCGAGCGATTCCGTGCCGGCCATTCCCTCCAGCCGGCCCAGCGCCTCACTGTCCGGAACGGCGATCAGATACCAGTCGCCGGATGCGCTGCCGACCGAACGGAAGCTTGGCCGGCCGGCCGACTCGATGCCGAAGCCGTAGGGATCGTTGCCACCGCTGCGCGCGGGCGCGGTTCCGGTTTCGGCGTGGAGGGCCAGCTGACAGTCCAGCATGCGCATCAGCGGCTCGTAGAGCGCAAGGTCGATCCGGCCGCCCGCGCCACCCAGCACGTCGCGGCGATAAAGTGCCGCCGCCACGCCGAAGACGCCGAACAGCCCGGCACTGGCGTCGGCCAGCGAAAATCCGACGAACAGCGGCGACCGGCCGCGCGGGCCGGTCAGGCTGACGATGCCGGAGAGGCCCTCGGCGATCTTGCCGAAGCCGGGCCTGGTCTTCTGTGGCCCGGTCTGGCCGAAGCCGGAGATGCTGAGCATCACGAGGCGCGGATTGACCGCCTTGAGATCGTCCCAGCCTAGCCCCAGCCGCTCCAGCACGCCTGGCCGGAAATTCTCGACCAGCACATCCGCCTCGGCGATCAGGCGCAGGAACATGGCCTTGCCCTCGGCGTGCTTCAGATTCAGCGTGACGCAGCTCTTTTCCCGCGCGCTGGCCCCGAACCAGAGTGGCCAGCCCTCCTTGGTCGGCCCCATGCCGCGCAGCGAGTCCCCCGCGCCGGGCGTCTCGACCTTGACCACATCGCCGCCCAGCTCGGCCATCAGGCTGCCGGCGAAGGGTCCGGCGATGACGGCGCCGAGCTCCAGGACTTTGAGCTTGTGGAGGCTTTCACCCCCACCTCGCCTCCCCCATCGAGGGGGAGGGACATGAATTTTGAAACCCTCCCCCTCGATGGGGGAGGGTTGGGTGGGGGTGAAATCGTCGGATTGCGCCAACGCGGCCAGAACGCCTGGGCTATCCGCCCCAACCGCCGGCCCCAGATTCCGGATAGTCCCTTCCAAGCCCGACAGGCGCGGCGTCACGCTCGGCATGCGCACGCCGTCGACCTCGATCACATTCCCCCGTGCCGAGACCTGTTCGTCGGCCAAAATGTCGTCGACCGAATAGATCGGGCCCAGCACGACATCATGCACCGCGGCGGCCTCCAGTATCTGCCGGGTGGTTCGGGCGCGCGTCCATGCGTCGATCTGGGCATAGAGGTCGTCCAGCCCAGTCGACCTTGCTTCCGTCGTGGCATAGCGAGGGTCGGCGCAGAGCTCTGGGCCGCCGACCATGTTCATCAGCCGCATCGCCGTCGCCTGGGTGACGGCGGAGATGGCGACATATTTGCCGTCGCCGGTCGGGTGCATGTTGGCGATGCCGGCATTCATCGGGAAGTTGTTGGCCATGCGCGTCTCGGCCCGGCCCTTGGCGGTGGCGACGGGCGTCTGCCACTCGATCATGCGCTGCACCGCCTGGTGCAGCGGCACCGACACCGTGGCCGGTGGGGCGCCTGTCAGCCATGCCTTGCGCAGCTCGATCAGCGCGCGGGTCGCCGCCAGGGTGCCGGCCAGATAGTCGGTCAGCGGCATCTCGGCCTGGATCGGCGTCTTGCCGCTATGGCCGGTCAGCGCCATGACCCCGCTCGCCGCGCCGGCGAACTCCGCGCGGACGGCATAGGGCCAAAGGTCGGGTCGGTCGGCCCCGGTCGGAAATGCCTCGACGACCAGCGGCCGTTCTCGCTCTGGTAAGGTTTCCAGCACTGCGAACCAGGGGTTTCCGGCGCGTTGAGGCGCGGTGGTATCGACGATCAGGATATCGGCCTGCGTGAGCAGTTTGCGGATCAGATCGGCACTGCCGATCCAATCGGCGGCAATGGACCGTTTGCTGCGCGCCAGGATCTTCCAGCGCGTGTCGTCCAGCGCCGCCGGGCCCAGCCGCCGCAATTTCGAGCCTTCCGGCGGTTCGCAGACGATGACGGTTGCGCCGTAATCCGCCAGCAGCGACCCGGCAAAGGCCGCGCCCAGCGTGTCCGCAACCTCCAGGACCGTCAGCCCATCCAAGCCGCTCATGCCGGCGTCCTCGGCGTGCGGGGCATCGGCGGCGGGATCAGGGCGAGGGCGCGGTCGGTCATGCGGGCATAGAGCTGGGTGAGGAGGGGGGTGATTTTTGATTCCAGGTCAGCTGGGATGCTGGCTTGGAGGTCGGCGAGCCGCTGCTGGAGACTTTCGTTCGTTTCCCTGGCATCACCCTCACCCAGCCCTCTCCCTTGAAGGGAGAGGGCTTTGTTTCGTGTCCCTCCCCCTTGATGGGGGAGGTTAGGAGAGGGTGAATGCCCGGCCTCCGTCAAAATCTGCTCTATTTCGCGCAATACATCCGCCATATCGGCATTGTCCGCCGCCAGCACCGCATCACGCTCGGGCGCTGCGAAGGCCATGCGGCGGAGCGTTTCGATGGCAGCCTGGAGCTGCTTGCGGGCGGCGCTGCCGCGGGCGAGGTCGGGAAGCACCGTGTCCCTGAGCGCGTCGGCGATGCCGCCGAGCAATTGTTGGTCGGTCGGATGGATCATGCTGGAAGCCACTCCAGGAACTGCCCGATGCAGGGAAGCGCCAAGGTCATGCGGTCCGCCATGCGCAGGTTCTGGGTCCGCCCGTCGGCGAAGGACCGCGCGGCGGTCAGCGAGATCACCGCATGCTTGATCTCGCCGAACAGGCGGTAGAACAGCAGATTCTCCGGCCGGATACGGGGGCCGCCGGCCGCGTGATAGCGGGTGACGAAATCGTCGATCGGCACATGCATCTCCGGCGTCCACAAGGCGCGATAGGCCCAGGCGATATCCTCCGCCGGATCGCCAAGATGCGCCATCTCCCAGTCGAGCAGGGCGGTGATGCGCTCATCCTCGAACAGGAAATTGCCCAGGCGGTAGTCGCCATGGACCAGCGAAATGCGTTCCGCGACCGGCGCATGGGTCTTCAGCCACTGGAAGCCGAAGGCGATGGCCGGGTGCGGCTCCATGCGCTGCTTGAGGAACTGCGTCTCCCACAGGGTGACCTGCTCGGCGGCGGTGGTTTCGCGGGTCGTGCTGCCGAGGAACCCGAGCCGGTCGATGGGTGCGGTGTGCAGCTTGGCGGCGGCGTCGGCGAAGGCGAGGGCTATGGCCTGGTTGCGGCCGGCCGGTTCGGGCGCGCGCAGCGCCAGGATATCGGTGACGCCGGTCACGCGCTCCATGATGACGCTCGGCGCACCGAGCGCGCTGCCGTCGGCGTCGAGCCAGAGCGCTTGCGGGGCGGGAACGCCCGTACCATGCAGCGCCTCCAGGACACGGAATTCTGCCGCCAGGTCGCTCTCCAGCTGTCCGGCTCCGGCCTGCATCAACATGATGCAGGGCATGTCGAGATGGCCGTCTTTTTTGCCCATCACGAGGTCGAAGCTATAGGCCTTGCGGGCATTGCCGCCGGAGACCGGGGTCAGTTCGTCGATGCGGATGTCGGTCGCTTCCGGCACCTGTGCGGTCAGGAAGGCGTGCAGGCGTTCGGCGAGGTCAGTCACGGCCGTCTCACTCAAGGAACGCCCAGCCCCTGGCGCCCTTGGCGCAGGCCTCGTAGGCGTCCGGCTCGACCGGCTGCAGGATGCCGGTGGTGGTTTCGCCGTCGCAGGTGATCACGCAATGATGCTCATTGAGGCCCGACAGAGCCTTGCGCACCTCCGGGTTGGTGACGTCGTAGCAGTCCCCCTCGACCAGCTCGCCCATATCTTGCCCATGATAGATATTCTTGTCGGGCGTGCCGCCATACATGCCGCATTTCATATAGGCGGTCTGGTTGCCCAGCCGGCGGAAATGGACCTGCTTCCTGGCGCCACTCTTGAATGTGTAGTCGATGATGCCCTCGACGAACTGCCTGGTCTCGGGGTCGAATTTCAGTCGCCGCTCGGTTTTTGAGACCTTGTCCATGCCCCGGCGGGCGTCGCCGAAATTATAGAGGACGATGTTGCCCCAGATGGCGAAGTCCTTGAACGAGATCCAGTTGCCGCCGATCCAGCCCGGCGCCTGCTTCTGGCCGAATTGCAGGTTGGGTCCGCCGACGGAGCGGCCGATCCCCCAATGGCGGTCGCGGGTGCCGTGGAAGCTGTCGCGGGTGACCGCGATCCGCTTCCCGTCGATCTGGACCCAGCCCTCCAACGTGCCGAAGCCCTCGAAGCCCGACGTCACATCCTCCCGCCGCCCGGTCGGGTAGCCGGAGCCCGAGGGCAGCATGGAGCCGTGGAAGATCTGCCGCTTGGTGTCGCGCCAGTCGAGGTCGTAGGCTATGCCCCATTCATTGTCTTCGAGCAGGAATCGCCATTGGCGCAGGCCCTCGACGATCGTCGGCTTGATCGGCCCGCAATGCATGTCCATCCGGTCGGCGCCCAGCGGCCGGAAGGCGCGCACCGAGCGGTGCTGGCCCCGATAGACCACGATCGCATAGGCCTCGGCGGTATTCAGGCTGGGATAGAAGCTGCCGCCGGTCACGACCATCAGCTCGCCGGCATCGTCATGGAAGACCTCCCAGTGCCGCTCATAGGTGCGCGGATCGCTGGACCACATCACCCGGATCGGGTCCGGTGTCTGATGGATCATGTGATCGTCGATCGACGATAGTGGAAACTGCTCGTCGAAATGATCGCTGTCGCTCATGAAATCCCCAAGGCCGCGCGGCTCGTCATTGGCACGATCAATAGAGCGCCGGGGCGGGCTTTGTCGATGGCCCGAGCGTCGAAAGCAATCGCCTGTATTAAATCGAAATTTACCTTTGCACCGTCCGCAAAGCGCCATAGGCTTGCGGTAACGAGAGTGGGGGAGGGGCGCATGCCTGTCACGCGTCTGCTGTTGCTGGCGGCCGTCGCCGCTGCTTTTGCCGGCCAAACGGCGAGTGCCGAGATTTTCGACCATCTCACCACCACCGCGACGCCCAGTACCTATGACGGGCCCTGTCCGATAGAGATCAAGCTCGAAAGCGTCATCAAGTTCGAGGTCAGCTTCAACCGGCAGGAGCAGTTCTTCTATCGCTGGGAGAGAGGCAACGAAATCTTGACGGATGTTGTCGCTACCTACTCCAAGGGGAGGACCAACCGGGTCGAGGCCACCGTGCTTGTGACCGGACCTGTCGGCAAGACCGTGACGGTTCCGGTTCGGCTGCATGTTTCCTGGGGAGACGAGTTCGCCAAGACCCATTCCTATTATGGCCGCTCGGTCAACGACCATTTTTCGGCGCCGGCCATTGTAACCGTGACCTGCCGGTCATGAGCGGAATTCGCCATGGTCAGGGTGGTCCGCGGATCGGGCGGCGCGGATTCCTGGGCACCGCCGCGCTGGCCGGCATGGCCGGGCTGGCACTGCCAGAGGGGAAAGCCGGTCCACTACCGAACGGCCAGGCTCCGTCCTTCGGCGATATCCCGTCCTATCGCCTCGCCGCCGCCGAGACCGCCCGCTGGATCCGTTCGGCGGAAAGCCGGGACACGGCCGGCTTTTGGCAGCCGGAGCCGGATCATCCGGAGATCAAAGCGACCGTCTCGCTGCCCAATGGCTTCTACACCGGCAGCGCCGGGCTGGTGCTGTTCTTCGTCGAGCTCGCCCAGGCGACCGGCGACAGATCCTACTGGGACGATGCCAGGCGCGGTGGCGACTATCTCGTCCGCTCCTGGCGCGAGACCGCGTCGGCGCCGCCCCCCGTGCCGGGCGCGCAATACGGCCTCTATACCGGGCTGGCCGGTACGATCTTCGCGCTGGCTGTTCTGGCCCAGGCGACAGGGGAAGCCGCCTATCGCGATGCGGCCCGCGCGGCGCTCGACGTGCTGGTGAAGGCCGCCGAGCCGGCGGGGGCTGGTGTCGCCTGGGTCGATTGGCCCGGCCTGACCGGCAATGGCGGCATCGTGCTGGCCTTGCTGTCGCTTGCCGATCTGCTGGGCGAGGACAAAGGCGTCCGCTCAGCCGCGATCCGCGCCGGCGACCGCATCGCCGAGCAGGCTGTGCCCGACCCGCGCGGGGGCGTGCGCTGGCAGGGCATGCCGGCGGCCATTTTAGGGGAACCGGAGGGCACCTATTGGCCGAACTTCCAGCTCGGCACCGCGGGCACGGCCTATGCCCTGGCGCGGCTCGGCGCCGTGACCGGCGAGAAGCGCTTCATTACGGCGGCGGAGGCGGGTGCGCTCCACCTCCAGCGCATCGCCACGGTCAAGGGCGATGCCGCCTTGATCCATTACCGCGAGCCGGACGCGACCGACCTCTATTATCTTGGTTACTGCAACGGGCCGGCGGGCACGGCGCGGCTGTTCTATCAGCTCTATCTCACGACCAGGGACCCGCATTATCTCGAATGGACCGAGATGCTGGCGCGCGGCGTGATGGCGAGCGGCATTCCCGACCGGCTGACGCCCGGCTTCTGGAACGTCGTGTGCCAATGCTGCGGCTCGGCCGGCGTGGTCGATTTCTTCACCGGCCTGTGGGCGGCGACCGGTAAGGCGGAATATCGCGCCTTCGCCAGGCGGGTGGCCGACCAGATGCTGAGCCGGCGGGCCGATTTCGACGGCAAAGGCTATCGCTGGTACCAGGCCTATACCCGCATCAAGCCGTGGGAGGTCGCGGCCGAAACCGGCTACATGGTCGGCGCCGCCGGCATCGCCGCCGCCCTGCTGCATCTCGACATGGCGGAGCAGGGGACCTACCGCCGGGCGATCCTGCTGCCGGACGATCCGTTTCCCCCGTCACGCGCCTGATCGGCGGATTGTTCCGCCACGCGCCGGCCGGTATCCTGCTCGAAAATCGTGCACCGGACCGATGAGCGAGTGAGATGCTAAGTGACAGGGAGCTTTGGGAGGCGGCGTCATGCCTGGATCTGGAGAAGATCGCGGCCGCATATCCGACGTTCGAATGGCGTCGGAAGCGCCTTCCAGAGGCCTGGGGTCGTCGGCTCGAACTCGAATGCAAAACTCAGAAGTGGCTGGAAGCCGATCCACCCATATCCGGCCGTGATATCGCCGAGGAAATCTATAAATGGGGCTTCGGAAAAAACACCTTTCCAGGTTCGTCCGACAATGGTTGGCATGAGGCGTTTCGAAACATGATGGCGGCCTGGCATCGGCCTGATGACCAAGCTGGCGCTGAAATATCGCTGGCGCGAATGCTTGCCTATCCGGGATTGGGAATCGCGAGCGTTTCGAAATGGCTTTGCTTCATCGATCAGGATCGTTTCGCGATCTTCGATTCCAGGGTTTCACGCGCTCTGCGGCATGTGCAGATCGGAGGGCAGCGCATATTTCCGATCGTTCCAGGTCGTGTGCCCAAGAACGGCGGCACTAGGTGGGTAACTGCTGACATTTCAAAGACGATGCGCGACTCCGAGCGCAAGATGGCGGCGGCGTACGGCCTTTACCTAAGGCTGCTGAAAATGATTGCGCCGAAGACCGGTATGCGGCTGGCTCAGGTTGAGATGGCATTGTTCATGCTTGGGAAGGGCCTTCCGCATCCGCCCGAGGCGCCCCTTCCATTCGCTCGGAGTATCTATCATTGAGCCAGGTTTCAGCCTTCATCGGCGGGGAGGCCGTAATCTTGGACGGCGGGGGGGTCGAGCGGGGGATCGCCGGCGCCGGTGCCGCCATGGCCGATATCCGCCGTTTCAGCTCATACGACCGCGCCGCGATCCTCGACCGGGTGGTCACGTCGCTGAAGGCCGACGCCGACGCCATCGTCGATGCGATGACCGAGGAGAGCGGCTGCCTGACCCGGCGCGACATGGTGCTGGAGCTGGAACGGACCATCGAGGTGTTCAGCCTGTCCGCCGCCGTGGCGCGCGAAGGCATCCAGGACCTGGTCAATCTCGATGCCGCCTTGCGCGGACGCGACGCCACCGGGCTGGTCCGGGCCGAGCCGATCGGGCCGGTGCTGGGCATCACCGCCTTCAACGGGCCGATGCTGATCGCCGGCCACAAGATCGCCCCGGCCATCGTCTCGGGCAATTCCGTCATTATCAAGCCATCGCCGCGCGTGCCGCGCTCGGCCGTGCTGCTGGCGAAGCGCGTCGTCGCGGCAGGCTGGCCCAAGGAGGCGCTGGCGGTGCTGCCGCTCGACAACGACCAGACGATGAAAGTGATCGCCGATCCGCGCTTGCCGATCGTCACCTTCACCGGCGGCGGCGAGGTCGGCTGGAAGATCAAGGACGCGGCGCCGCGCAAGCGCGTGCATCTGGAGTTGGGCGGGGTCGGCGCGGTGATCGTCGCCGCCGATGCCGACCTGGAGATGGCGGCCGAACACTGCACCGCCGGCGGCTTCGTCCGCTCCGGCCAGGCCTGCCTGGCGGTCCAGCGCATCTATGTCGAGCGGCCGGTCTATGACCGCTTCACGGCGCTGATGACCGCACGGGTCTCGGCCCCCGTCACCGGCGACCCGCGCGATCCCAAAACCGAGGTCGGCCCGCTGGTCGACGAGGCGGAAGCGCGCAAGGTCGAGGGCCTGATCCTCGACGCGACGGGAAAGGGTGCGCGCCTGATGTGCGGCGGCACGCGCGACGGCGCGCTGGTCCAGCCGGCGGTGCTGGCCGATGTGACGCCGGAGATGCGGCTGATGCGGACCGAGGCCTTCGGCCCGGTCGTGGCGCTGGCCCCGGTCGATACGCTGGCCGAAGCGGTCGCCGAGACCAACGCGGTCGACGGCGCGATCCATGTCGGCATTTACACCAACGATATCGACCTGGCGCTGACCATGGCCGACCAGGTCCGCGCCGGCGGCGTCATCGTCAACGGCCCCAGCGCCTGGCGCGTCGACCAGATGCCCTATGGCGGCACCGGTACCTCAGGCTTCGGCCGCGAGGGCGTGCGTTCGATGGTGGCGGAATATACGGAGCCCAAGGTCGTGGTGCTCAGGCACAGGCAGCGATCGCTCGGTTAGTCGGAGATTGGTGTAACCTTCGCCCGCGCTGTGCGAACATGGCTGTTAGACGGCCAATCGGAGGCGCGGGTGTTGGAAGAACTGCAGGGCGGCACGCCGCCAAAGGCGCGGGTGATCCATCCGCTGATGGTGCGGATCACCCATTGGATCAATGCCTTCGCCATGCTGGTGATGATCACCAGCGGGTGGAAGATCTATAACGCCTCGCCGATCTTCGATTTCATGTTCGCCCGGTGGCTGACGCTCGGCGGTTGGCTGGGCGGGGCGCTGGCTTGGCATTTTGCCGGCCTCTGGCTGCTGGTGATCAACGGGCTGGTCTATGTCGTCTACGGCATGGCTTCGGGCCATTTCCGGCGCGACTTCCTGCCACTCAGCATCCGTGCGATCTGGCGCGATTTCGTCGCCGCGCTGACCTTCAGGCTTCCGCATCGGCTGGGCAGCTATAATGCGGTCCAGCGGCTGCTCTATGTCGTCGTGCTGCTGTTCGGTGTCGGCGTGGTTCTGTCGGGCCTGGCGATCTGGAAGCCGGTGCAGTTCCAGTTCCTGACCGGGCTGCTCGGCGGCTACGACACGGCGCGGATCATCCACTTCTTCATGATGGCGGGCATCGTCGGCTTCGTCGCCGTTCATCTTGCGCTGGTCTTCCTGGTGCCATCGACCTTCCTGCCGATGATCACTGGGCGCGCACCCAAGGATCATGATGAGTTCCCGCATAGCCACGGAGCGCCGGTATGAGCATCCTGAGCCCCAAGCGGCCGAAGCTGGCCGAGTTCAAGCCCGCGCTGGTGAAGCTTGAGCGTCGTATGTTCCTGCGCCAGGCGCTGTCCTTCGGCGCACTGTCGATGCTGACCGGCTGCGATATCGGCGAAGACGACAATGTCGAAAAGCTGCTGTGGAAGGTGTCGCGCTTCAACGACAAGGTCCAGGCCTTCCTGTTCGACCCGAACACGCTTGCGCCGACCTATCCCGAGAGCGCCATCACCAAGCCGTTCCCCTTCAATGCCTATTACGGCGAAGAGGACACGCCGGTGATCGACGGCGCCGGCTACAAGCTGCAGATCTCCGGCCTGGTCGACGACAAGAGCCCCTGGACCCTGGCGCGGCTGCGCACCCTGCCGCAGACCACGCAGGTGACACGCCATGTCTGTGTCGAGGGCTGGAGCGCCATCGGCAAGTGGGGCGGGGCGCCGTTCCATGTCTTCCTCGACCGGATCGGCGCCGACAAGCGGGCGAAATATGTCGGCTTCAAATGCGCCGACAAATATTACTCGTCGATCGACATGGCGACGGCGCTGCATCCGCAGACCTTGCTGGCGCTCGATTACGGCGATGCCGCGCTGCCGCCCAAATACGGCTATCCGCTGAAGCTCAGGGTGCCGACCAAGCTAGGCTTCAAGAATCCCAAGCTGATCGCCGAGATCTTCGTCACCAACGACTTCCCTGGCGGCTATTGGGAGGACCAGGGCTATAACTGGTTCAGCGGCTCGTGAAATTTTCTGCTAGGCTGTAACCAACCGGCTCGGCCGGGCGAACGAAGGATGGCGGCACGATGCCGCCCGGACATTTTCACAACAGGGGAACCTAAGATGCTGAATTTGAAGACCGTTGGGCTCGCCATTTCGGCGGCCGCTCTGTCCCTCGGCCTGGCCGCCGCGCCGGCTTTCGCTCAGGACTCGATGAAGAAGGACACGATGTCCAAGGACAGCATGTCCAAGGATTCAATGAAGAAGGACGACATGTCGAAGGACAGCATGTCCAAGGATTCGATGAAGAAAGACACGATGTCGAAGGACAGCATGTCCAAGGATTCGATGAAGAAGGATTCGATGTCCAAGGACGATATGTCGAAGGACAAGAAGGATTCGATGTCGAAGTAATTCGACCGTCCCTGATGAGAGGCCTGGGTGCGCCGCGGTGCGCGCCCAGGCCTTTTTCATGTCAGCCTGAAGCCGAGGCTTTATCGATGGCGACGTCGACCGAGATGCGTTCCTCGCCGGGACGGCGGAACGGATAGTCCTTGCCCAGATATTTGTGCGAGATCGCGTCGATCTGCTTGTCGGCGCCCTCCCTGGTCGTGTGGGTCACATGGCCCCTGATCTGCACATAGCGATAGGGATTGTCCGGATCCATGATCGACAGGGCGACCTTGGCGCCTTCCTGCATGTTCTGCGCCTTCACCCGGCCCGACGCCGTGTTCAGATGGATGATGCCCGGGCTGTAATCGAACCAGATCGGCGTCACCTGCGGCGTGCTGTCCGGCATCAGGGTCGCCAGGCTTGCATAAGCGACTTTCTTGTTGGCGAGGTCGAGGTAGTCGGCGGGGAAATCGGCCATGAAAACACTCCGTTTTTGTATGAAACCGGCATTTTGAAAGATGGGAGGCCAGCGCGGCCTTACCAGGGTTCGCCCACAATCTTGCGGGTTCCGTGATAAGGTGAGACACAAAGGCGAGGGTAATTCGACGGCGGCGGAGCAGCCGATGTTGAAACGATTGGGATTTCCGGAAGCGATCTTTTCGATCAACAGCTTCGTCGCGGCGATGCTGGCGCTTTATATCGCGTTCTCGATCGGCCTGCCGCGGCCCTATTGGGCGATGCTGACGGTCTACATCACCGTCCAGCCGCTCTCCGGCGCGCTCCGCTCCAAGGCGGTCTATCGCGTGTTCGGCACGATCCTCGGCGGCACGGCGGCTGTGGCGCTGGTGCCGAACCTGGTCAACTCGCCGATCGTGCTCTCGCTCGCGCTCGCTGCCTGGGTCGGCTTCTGCCTGTATATCTCGCTGCTCGACCGCACGCCGCGGTCGTACATGTTCATGCTGGCCGGCTATACGGCGGGGATCATCGGCTTTCCCAGCGTCTATGCGCCGGAAACGGTCTTCGACACGGCGCTGGCGCGCGTCGAGGAGATTTCGCTCGGCATCGTCTGTGCCGCCGCGGTCCATACGATCTTCTTTCCGCGCAGCGTGCTGGCCGTCATCAACCAGAAGATCGCCGCGATCCTGCAGGATGCCGAGCATTGGGCGCTGGAGACCTGGGCGACCGATGTGCTGACCGGCGAGCGCTATCTCCGCCTGGCCAAGGACCGCGAGAAGCTGGCCGCGGACATCACCGAACTCTACATCATGTCGACCCATCTGCCGTTCGACACCGCCAATCACCTGCCCACCATGCAGGCGGTGAACGCGTTGCAGGACCGCCTGTCGCTGCTGCTGCCGTTGGCGAGCGCCATCGAAGACCGGCGCCGCGCGCTCGTGACTGCCGGCGGCATGACCCCGGAGTTGGTCGATCTGTTCAACCGTGCGCGCGACTGGATCGCCGGCGGCGCCAAGGGCACCCGCGAAGAGGCGCTGGCGCTGCATGAGGCGTGCGATGCCGCCAGTCCGGAGCTGGGCGCGCACGCGGACTGGGCGGCCCTGCTGAAAACCAGCCTGCTTGCCCGCCTGGGCGAGCTGGTCGACGATTGGCAGGATGCCCGAGAGCTCGCCGCCTATATCGCAGCGCCCGTGCGTGCCATGCCGAAGAAGCTGACCGAGAGGCTGCCGCCCGCCGGCTCGCGCGTCCTGCACCGCGATCATGGGCTGGCCTTCCTGTCCGGCTTTGCCTCCTTCGCCGCCATCGCGGCCTGCTGCGCGTACTGGATCGCGACGGCATGGCCGGAAGGCGCGGTCGCGCCGCTGTCGGCGGCGATCTTCTCGTCGTTCTTCGCCGCCCAGGACGACCCGGCGCCGTCCATCCGGAAGTTCATGATCAGCACCTTCATCTCCTATCCCTTCGCCGCGGCCTATATCTTCGCGGTCCTCCCCGCGATCGACGGTTTTCCCATGCTCGTCGCCGTGCTGGCGCCGACATTTCTCATTCTGGGGGCTCTCCAGGGCAATCCGTCGACCGTTCCGGTTGCGATCGCGTTCATTCTCGGCATCACCAACACGCTCGCGCTCCAGGCCGTCTTCACCTCCGATTTCCCGCAATTCACCGGCAATTTCATCGCCCAGCTCGCCGGCATCTGGGCGGCGCTGGCATCGACCCAGCTGTTCCGCTCCATCGGTGCGGAATTCAGCGCCCGCCGCATCGTGCGCTTCGCCTGGCGCGACCTTGCCGCCAACGCCGCGGCCAGGCCCGAGGACTGCATCGACCGCAGCGTGTGGACCAGCAAGATGCTCGACAGGCTGGGCCTGCTGATTCCGCGCCTCGGCCTGATCGAGCGGAAGGACGAGGTGCTGGCCGCGGCCGATCTGCTCAACGATTTGAGGATCGGCCTCAATGTCGCCGATCTGCAGCAGGCGCGCCGTACCGCCGGGCCGGAGGCCGAGCGTTCGATCGCGCGTGTGCTGGCCGCGCTGGCGAACAGCTTCCGCAAGATGAGCATCGGCAGGCCGCGTCCCGTCCAGGAGCATCTGCTGATCGAGATCGACGGGGCGATCGGCGATGTCTCGGCCGAGGCGTCGTCGGCCGAGCGCAATACCGCCCTGTGGGCGCTGGCCGGCCTGCGCCGCAACCTGTTCCCGCGCGCCGACCCCTATATTCCCGCCGTTTACAGCGAGGCCGCGCAATGATCGGAGAGTTCGATATCGGGGGCGTGTTCGTTCCCTTGCCGGCAATGTGCGCGATCGGGGCGATCGTCATCGGCCTGTTCGTGCGGCGCCTGCTGAATATCGTCGGCGTGTACCGCCTGGTCTGGCATCGCGGCCTGTTCGATTTGGCCATGCTGGTAATCCTGTGGGGCTCCGTGACCTATTTCGCGACACTTTACGGCGTCTCCGACGCCATGAACTTGCATTGACGCACCATGCTTAAGCACCTTCTCAGTTTCGGCCGGGTTGTCTTCACCGCCGTGGTCGTGGTCGGGGCGCTGATCGCGCTGCGCTATCTCTGGGACCGCTACGAGCTGGACCCGTGGACCCGCGACGGCCGCGTGCGCGCCGACGTGGTCCAGGTGGCGCCCGACGTCTCTGGCCTGGTGACTGACGTTCTGGTCCATGACAACCAGGTGGTGAAGAAGGGCCAGGCGCTGTTCGTCATCGACCAGCCGCGCTTCGAGCTGGCGCTGCGCCAGAGCGAGGCTGCCGTCGCCAGCGCCCAGGCGCAGGTCGACGAGGCCGCGCTGGAGGACAGGCGCAACCACACTCTGGGCAACCTGGTCTCGACCGAACTGCTGCAGCAGGGCGGAACCAAGCTCGCCCAGGCCCAGGCGGCGCTGGCCCAGGCGATCGTCGCGCACGATACGGCCAAGCTGAACATGGAGCGCACTACGGTGCTGGCGCCGGTCAACGGCTATATCACCAATTTCGAGCTTCGCCCCGGCAACTACGCCGCCGCCGGCCACCCGATCTTTGCCCTGCTCGACAGCGATTCGCTCCATGTCGACGGCTATTTCGAGGAGACCAAGCTGCCGCGCATCCATGTCGGCGACCGGGTCTCGGTGCTGATGATGGGCGAATCGAGGTTGCTCTACGGCCATGTCGAAAGCATCGCCGGCGGCATCGAGGACCGCGAGCGCGGCCCGAGCTCGAACCTGCTGCCCAATGTGGCCCCGACCTTCAACTGGGTCCGGCTGGCGCAGCGCGTGCCGGTGCGGGTCAAGCTCGACAATCCCCCGCCCGATGTCCGGCTGATCGCCGGACGAACCGCGACCGTCAGCGTGCTCGGGCCTGACGGAAAGCCGGCGACGGCCAGCAGCCAAGCGGTATCGTCGCGTTGAGCCGGTCCCGTCACGGGGCAGCGCTGGCCATCCTCGCCGCGTTGCCGCTGTCCGCCTGCCATCCTGTCGGCCCGGATTACAAGGTTCCCGACAACGCGCTGGTCAATGGGCGGACCGCGAACGGGGCCTTCATCGAGGCCGACCGGCCCACCGTGACCCGGCAGGAAGGGGCAGATCGCTGGTGGGTACTCTACACAGACCCCAGGATCGACCGACTGGTCGAGCAGGCGCTGGCGGCCAATATTGATCTCAGGGCCGCCGCCGCCAACATCGCCCGCGCCGACGCAGCGCTGGCTGTGGCCGAGGATGCGCGCCTGCCGCAGACCAGGCTGGAGGGCACTTTCGGCTACGGCCAGATCGCCGGCGAGGAATACCTCCGGCCGCGCTCGCCGCCCGCCGGTGGCCTCTACGACACCAGCGCAGCGGTCGGCTATCAGATCGACCTGTTCGGCCAGATCGCCCGCGCCATCGAGGCGGCGAAGGCGGATGCCGAGGCGACGCGCGCCGCGGCCGACGTCGCCCGCATTACAGTGGTGGCCGAGACGGTGCGCGCCTTCGTCGATGTCTGCGCCGCCGGGCATGAACTCACGGTCGCCCGCCACTCGCTCGATCTCCAAAACCGGAGCTATGACCTCACCAGCCGGCTGGTGAAGGCGGGACGGGGCACGGCGCTCGACGCCACCCGGTCGCGTGCGCAGGTCGAGCAGTTCCGCGCCAATATCCCGCAATTGGAGGCGCAGCACCGCACCGCACTCTACCGTCTCGCCCTGCTGACCGGGCGGCCGCCGGCCCAGTTCCCCAAGGATGT
>CAZNNJ010000037.1:0-16514 GCA_964574305.1 uncultured Rhodospirillales bacterium
CGCCCGGGAAGCACGACCAGGCCCGGCGGACTGGGCGCAACGGCGGGGATGGTGTCGGCCAAGGCGGGATCGGCGGCAATGAAGCCGGCGGCGATCACGGTGTCGCTGGGCGGATCGGCGGCCCATGCGGCGGCCCGCGCCGTCATCGCCAGCACGCGGCGGCGGGCGGGGTCGATCGCGCCGTACTGTTCCAGGATCGCCGGCCAGTTTTCGGTGACGATGCGCAGAAATTCGATGGTCGCCTGCCAATGGCCGGCGAAGGTCTCGGGCGCCAGTTCCTTCAGCCGGGCGAAATCGACCTGCTCGGTCTCGACCTCGTCGATCAGGTCGGCCAGAGCCTGCGCCAGACGCAGCGCCTGGTCGGGCGCAACCGCGAAATCGCCGCCGCGCGCCATCACCAGCCGGGCCAGGATCAGGTGCCGCTGCAGCGGATCGATGGCCGGGGGCAGGTCGGGGCTGCCCAGCAGATCCTGGTCGCCATCCAGGTCGGCCAGGGCCAGCAGACGGGGCAGCAGCAGCGCCTTGCCGCCGGTTACCCGCAGGAAGGCGTCGCTCAGCGCGCGGATGGCGCGGCGGGTGGGCAGCAGGATGGTGGTCGCGGCCAGCGCCAGCGGATCGTCGCCTGCCTGTTTCAGCAGGCCCTGCGCAAGGGCATCGGCGAAGGCGACACCCGCCGGGATGGTGTAGACGCGCGCGGCGCCGCTCACCGTTATCTTTCGAGCCAGCGGGCGTTGCGGGCGTCGAGCTGGCTGTCGGCGGCCTCCAGCGCGTCGGGCGTGCCGACATGGAACCAGGCGCCGTCATGCACCAGGCCGAACAGACGGCCCTGGGTCTCGGCCTGGCGCCACAGGTCGGTCAGGCGGAAGAAGCCCTCGGGTGCGTCAGCGAACAGGGCCGGTGCGCAGATATGCAGCCCGGCATAGACGTAAGGCGTCACGATCCGTTCCGGCCGAAAGGTCAGCGCCCCGGTCGGGTCCATCAGGAAATCGCCCTGGCCCTCATAGAAATCGCTGCGCGGCGCCGACATCAGCAGCAGCAGCACATCCATCCGCTTCGGGTCCCATGTCCGCGCCAGCCGGTCGAGCGCGGGTGTGGGCCCATCCAGCCAGACGCTGTCGGAATTGGCGACATAGAAGGGCTTGCCGCCCAGCATCGGCAGGGCATTGGCGATGCCGCCGCCGGTCTCCAGCCGCTCGGTCTCGCGTGAGATGCGGATCTTGACGTCGTCGCGGGCCTGAAGATGCCGTTCCAGCATGTCCGCCTTGTAGAAGGAATTCACCACCACATCGGTGATGCCGCCGGCGGCGAAGCGGTCGAGCGTCCAGTCGATCAGCGTCTTGCCGCCCACTTCCAGCAACGGCTTGGGCCGGTCGATCGTCAGCGGGCGCATCCGTTCCCCGAGGCCGGCAGCCAGCACCATCGCGGTCGTGGGACGGTTGGGGATCGGAGGGGTGGCGATGGCGGAAAACTTCGGCATGGAATCGGCAAGGTCCTAAAGAGCGCCCGGACTATTCTCCGGGATTTCCGGCCTGTAAAGCGGCAAAGCCGGGGTGAGTGGCGATCCAACCGCCTGTCGTCGTCAGCGTGGCTCGGCGTGTTTCGCTGGTCGCCCCGAATTCCAGCATGACGTCCAGCCTGTGGGCCGGCAGCAGCGCGCCGGCCCGATCCGGCCATTCCACCAGCACGATCCCGTCCGCAAGTGCTTCATCCCAACCGATTTCGGTCAGCTCATCGGGCGACTGGATGCGGTAGAGGTCGAAATGATGGATGCATCCCGCCGGCGTCTCATAGGACTGGACCAGGGTGAAGGTCGGGCTCGGCACCTCGCGTTCGGCGCCGTCCGGCCCGCTCAGCGCGCGAATCAGCGCACGGGCAAAACTGGTCTTGCCCGCGCCCAGATCGCCGCTCAGCGCGACGACGTCCCCGGGTCTGAGAATGGGGGCCAGGCGCCGTGCCAGGGCGGCGGTCGCGGCCTCGTCCTTGAGCGAGATCGGGGAAAACTGATCCATGCGGAACTTATGCCGGGGTTGAACCGCCTGCCGCAATGGGACATTAACACCTGTCCTTTCCAAAAAGCCCGACCCGCAGCCATGTCCGATTCGACCAGCATCTCCGAAGGCGCGATTCGCACCGACGTCGTCATCATTGGCGCCGGCCCCGTGGGGCTGTTCGCGATTTTCGAATGCGGAATGCTGAAGCTCCACTGCCATGTCATAGACGGGCTGGACGCGGTCGGCGGGCAGTGCGCCGAGCTCTATCCGGAAAAGCCGATCTACGACATTCCGGGCTTCCCCCAGATCGAGGCGGCGGCTCTGATCGACCGGCTGGCCGAGCAGGCGGCGCCGTTCGATCCGGTCTATCACCTGGGCCAGCAGGTGGTGAGCCTGACCCGCAGCGCGGACGGCTATCTGATCGCCACCTCCGCCGGCACGGTCATCGCCTGCAGCGCAGTGATCATCGCCGGCGGCTCGGGCGCATTCGGCCCCAACCGGCCGCCGCTCGAAGGCCTGGAGCAGTATGAGAACCGCTCGGTCTTCTATCTGGTGAAGCGCCGGCAGGATTTCGCCGGCAAGCGCGTGGTCATCGCCGGCGGCGGCGACAGCGCTGTCGACTGGGCGGTTTCCCTGGCCGGGATCGCCGCCAAGGTCATGGTTGTCCACCGCCGCGACAAGTTCCGCGCCGCGCCCGAGATGGTCGGCAAGATGCGCGCCCTGGCCGATGCCGGGAAGATCGAGATGGTCATCCCGTACCAGCTCTCGGGCCTCGCGGGCGACGGCGGCATGCTGACCGGCGTCACGGTCGAGACGCTCGACGGCGACCAGCGGCTGCTGCCGGCCGACAACCTGCTGGCTTTCTTCGGCCTGGCGATGGAGCTCGGGCCGATCGCCGAATGGGGGCTGGATATCCACGGCTTCCACGTCGCGGTCGATCCGGCGACGATGGCGACGACCTTGCACGGCGTGTTCGCCATCGGCGACATCGCGACCTATCCCGGCAAGCTGAAGCTGATCCTGACCGGCTTCGCCGAGGGCGCGACCGCAGCCCAGGGCGCCTTCGCCTGCGCCCGCCCCGGCGAGGCGCTGCATTTCGAATATTCGACCACCAAGGGCGTTCCCGCCGAGCACGCATGATCGACACATTCCAGCACCTCATCGACACGCTCGGCTATTTCGGCGTCTTTGTGCTGCTGCTGATCGAGAATCTGTTTCCGCCGCTGCCCAGCGAGGTCGTCGCGCCGTTCTGCGGCTATGCCGCGGCGCGCGGCGAGCTGGATATCGTCGGGGTGATCGCTGCCGCCGTGTTCGGCTCGATGGTCGGTCAGCTGCCCTGGTACTATGCCGGGCGCATGTTGGGCGAAAAACGGATCGAGGCGTTGGCCGCGCGCTACGGCCGCTGGCTGACGGTGACGCCGCATGAGGTCGACCGGGTGTTCGCCTGGTTTTACCGCTATGGCGCGCCCTCGGTGTTCTTCGGCCGCATGATCCCGGCGATCCGCGCGGTCATCTCGTTGCCAGCCGGCATCGCGGCGATGCCGCTCGGCAAATTCCTGGCCTTTTCGCTGGCCGGCACCACCATCTGGATGGGCGGCCTCGCCTATGCCGGCTATCGGCTGGGACAGAATTACGAGCTGGTCGAAAAATATATGGGGCCTGGCACCAAGATCGTGGTCGCCGCCATTGTTCTGGCCTATCTGGTGCGGCTCGCCTTGTCCTTCCGGAAAGCCCCTGCCGAGTGACCCTCCCGCGCCGATGATGCGGTTCCTGACGGACTTTGGCGATTCCGCGATCCTGCTGCCGATGTCGGTGGTGGTGCTGGTCTGGCTGCTGGCGACCCGTTCGATGTCCGCGGCGATCTGGTGGGTGGGCGTGCTGATCGTGTTCGGCGCGGTGATCGGCGGGCTCAAGATGCTGTTCTTCGCCTGCCCACCCGCCGTCGATGTCCGCAGCCCCAGTGGCCACACTGGATTCAGCATGTTCGTTTATGGCTCCATCGCCGCGATCGTCGCCGCCCAGCGGCAATCGCCCTGGACACGGGCCGCGATCATGGTGGCGACGATCGTGCTGGTGGTCGGCATCGCGATCTCGCGCGTCATCCTCCACATGCACAGCGCCAGAGAGACGGTAATCGGCTTCCTGATCGGCGCGGCGGCAGTGGGCATCTTCTTCTTCGGCTATCAGCGCACCGCCACCAACCGGCGGCTGATGGCGCCCCTGCTGTTCGCGGTGGTCCTGACCGCCGTCATCTTCCACGGCGCCCGCCTCAACGCAGAAACCAACCTCCACGCGCTGGGCGGCTGGTTGGATCTGCAGCAGCTGTTCTGCCGTTAGACCGATCACCTTTGAGCGTGACGCCGGCAAAGCGGGCCGGTAAGTTCAAGGAAAATCGAACGCAGGGCCGTCCTTCCCATGATCATCGGCATCGATCTTGGAACCACCAACAGTCTGGTCGGGGTGTGGCGGGACGGTGCGCCGGTGCTGATCCCCAACGCACTGGGTTCCGTCCTAACCCCCTCGGCCATCAGCGTCGACGACAAGGGCGCGGTCCTGGTCGGGATGCCGGCGCGCGAGCGCCTGTCGACCGCGCCGGACCGGTCGATCGCATCCTTCAAGCGCTATATGGGCACGAGCCGGACCTTCAAGTTGGGCAAGAGCGCGTTCCGCGCGGAGGAACTGTCGGCGCTGGTGCTGCGTTCGCTCAAGGACGATGCCGAGCGGTTCCTGGGCCAGACAGTGACCGAGGCGGTGGTCACCGTTCCCGCCTATTTCAGCGACGGCCAGCGCAAGGCGACCAAGGCGGCCGGCGAGCTGGCCGGTCTCAAGGTCGAACGGCTGCTGAACGAGCCGACCGCCGCCGCGCTGGCCTACGGCCTGCAGGAGCCGGGCCAGGAGCGCAGGATCCTGGTGCTGGACCTCGGCGGCGGCACGTTCGACGTTTCGATCGGGGAATTTTTCGAGGGCGTGATGGGGGCCCGGGCCACCCCCGGGGAAAATTTCTTCGGCGGCGAGGATTTCGTCGACCTGATCATGGATGCCTTTATCGCCGCCATCGCGGCCGAGGCGAAAATCCCGCCGCGCAGCCACAATACGGACATCCACGGCGCGCTGCGCCGGCAGGCAGAAATCGCCAAGCGCGCTTTGTCGGACGGGCCGGCGCATCAGATGGTGCTGGTGCATGAGGGCCGGGAGCTGCGCTGGACGATCGACCGCGACCGATTCGAGCTGATGAGCGAGCCGCTGCTGCGCCGCCTGCGGGCGCCGATCGAACGCGCCCTGCGGGATTCGAACATCCAGCCGGGACAGATCACCCATCTGGTGCTGGCCGGCGGCGGGACCCGGATGCTGCGTTTCCGCAGGCTGGGGGCCCGGCTTGTCCAGCGACGGCCGATCGTCAAGGTCAATCCCGACGAGGTCGTGGCGCATGGCGCCGCCGTCCAGGCGGGGCTCAAGATGCGCGACGCAGCGCTGGACGATGTTGTGATGACCGATGTCGCACCGTTCACCATGGGGGTCGAGGTGTGCGAGACGCGCGGCGGCATGATCGCCCGGACCGGCCTCTACCTGCCGGTCATCGAGCGCAATTCGGTCATCCCGATCAGCCGGTCGCAGGTCATCCAGACCGCAGTCGACAACCAGGCCGACATCCAGATCCGGATATTCCAGGGCGAGGCGCGGATGGTTAGCGAGAACATACCGCTCGGACAGATCGAGATGGTGGTTCCGAAGGCGCCGGCGGGCGAGGAAGCGGTCGATATCCGTTTCACATACGACACCAGCGGGCTCCTGGAGGTGCTGGCGCGGCGGGTCGCCGGTGACGAGCAGCCACGTCGCCTCGTGATCCGCGGTTCGGCCGGCAACCTGACGCAGCGGGAGATCGAGGCCAGGCTGAAGGCGCTGGATGGGCTCAAGGTCCATCCGCGCGACCAGGCCGAGAACCAGGCGGTGCTGGCACGGGCCGAGCGGCTCTATGAGGAAAGGCTGGGGGACGAGCGGGAGCAGGTCGCCCGGCTGATCGATCAGTTCCGGTTCGTGCTCGACAGCCAGGATACCGGGGCGGTCACGGCCTTCCGCACCGAACTCGTCGCCTGGCTCGACCGTGTCGACCACAGTTTCTTCGTATGAGCGTGCAATGACGATCTGGCAAGAACTGGGAATCGACGCGACCGAGGATGCCGGGGCGATCAAGAGCGCCTATGCGGCCCGGCTGAAGGCCACGCGGCCGGAGAATGACCCCGAGGGCTTCCAGAGGCTTCGCGCGGCCTACACGGCCGCCCTGCGGCTGGCTGGGCAGACCGGGCCTTCGGTCGTGCCGATGCCGCGGCCGGAAGAGGCGGAAACTGCCGTGCTGGAGCGTCCCGCCGACACGCCGCCGCCGGACGCGGTCGAAACCCTCCGGGCACGGGACGAGACCATCCAATCGTTGCGCCAGGTCTTTGCCAGCGGCGACGGCGAGGCATCGGTCGCGGCGATCGATGCCGCGGTCGCGCGGCAGCTGCTGCCCATCGATGCCGAGGTCCAGTTCGTCAATGCGCTGGTCGCAGTCCTTTATAACGACCGGACCATCCCGGCGCGACGGCTGTTGGAAATCGCGAAACGGTTCGGCTGGTACGGTGTGCCCGACCAGCTGCGCGGACCGAACGGCCGGGGCGAGCGGACGCTGTGTGCCCGGATCGACGCCGAACTGTGGCTGGAGAACATGAGGTCGTTGGCGAAGAGCTGGAAATACTGGATCGGCGAGCGCGAGCCGGCAGCCGCACGGATGGTGCTGGGATTACGGCTGGCTGGATTGACGTGGTTCGCGCCGCCCGAGCCCGCCTTGTCCAGGAAGGTGGCCGAAGCGTTGCTTCATGAACCGCAACTCGGCGGCGTCATCGATACTGACCGCCTCAAGGGCATTCGGCGGATCCTCATGATCCGGCAGAAGCGGTTTGTGCGCACGCTGATCATGGCGGGCAGGATGGCGTTCATATTCGCCCTGGCGGTCATAGGTCTGTATTTCAACCCGCGCGCCACGATGGGCGTCATCGTCACGATGTTCGTCTGGGGCCGGATGCCCGGTTCGTTCCGCATCAATTATCGCACCGAACTGATCTTTCCGCTGATTGCGCTCGTGTGGGTGGTGTTGTCGATCCTCTACGCGGAGATTTACCTGCCTCCGCAGACATACGAGGATTAGGCGACGGGTTTCGGCCAGCGAGCCGCGACGGTGGGAATGACTTCTGCGATCAGCAGTTCGGTCTGGGCGATGATCTCGGCATCGTCGCGGCCCATCGGGCGCAGGATGAATTTCGAGATGCCGGCGTCGATGTAGGCCGCGATGCGCGCGAGGATCGCGTCAGTGTCGCCGATGGCGAAATAGGCCAGCGGGTCTGCCATGCCCAGGGCGCGATAGGCCGCCAGCGTCTTGGCGACGCCCGGATCGTCGGCCGCGCCGAACCAGAAGGGGAAGCCGGCGCCGTAATGGTCCTCGTCGATGGCGCGGCCGGTTTCCTTGAGCGCTGCCTTGATCGCCGCGATCACCTGCGCCGTTACCTCCGGCGTCTCGGCGCCGCCCTGCCAGCCGGTGCCGAAGCGGGCGGTCCGCCGGATCGCCGCCGGGGATGAGCCGCCGATCCACATCGGCAGGTCGGGCTGGACCGGCTTGGGCGAAATGGTCGCGCCGGTCAGCCGGTAATGTTTGCCGGCGAAATCGACTTTGTTCTCGCGCCACAGGCGGCCGATGATCTCCAGCGCCTCGTCGGTCTTGGCGCCGCGGGTTTTGGGGTCGAGCGCCATCGCCGTCCATTCCGGCGAGCGGTCGCTGCCGACGCCGAAGGCGGGCAGCAGCCGTCCGCCCGACAGCATGTCGACGGTGGCACATTGCTTGGCGACCAGCACGGGGTCGCGCTGGGCCAGCGACAGCACGTTCATGCCGAACTTGAGCCGCCTTGTGCGCCCGGCCAGCGCCGCCAGCGAGGTCATGCATTCCAGGAACGGCTCGCGGCTGATCAGCCGGTCGGTCTGCCAGATCGAATCGACTCCAGCCGCCTCGGCCAGATCGACCCAGCGCCAATAAGCCTCCGCGTTCGAAAACGGGAAACCCATAAGCCCTAGCCCGACCGAAATCCTTCTGCCCATAGGTCAGGCGATAGGGGAAAGCTTAAGCGGTGTCGAGCCGATAAAGAAAAACCCGGCTCCATCGCTGAAGCCGGGTTTCGTGAGTGATAAGTCCGTCGCTTAATACCGGTAGGTATCCGGCTTGAACGGCCCCACCTGGGCGACGCCGATATAGGCCGACTGCTTGTCGGAGAGCTGGGTCAGCTTGGCGCCGACCTTGGCGAGGTGCAGGCTGGCCACCTTCTCGTCCAGCTTCTTGGGCAGGACATAGACCGCCTTCTCGTATTTGGTCGGGTTCTGCCACAGCTCGATCTGGGCCAGCGTCTGGTTGGTGAAGGAGGCGCTCATCACGAAGCTGGGATGGCCGGTGGCGTTGCCCAGGTTCACCAGCCGGCCCTTGGACAGCACGATCAGGCGCTTGCCGTCGGGGAAGACGACCTCGTCCACCTGCGGCTTCACCTCTTCCCATTTGTAGTTGCGCAGCGAGTCGATCTGAATCTCGCTGTCGAAATGGCCGATATTGCAGACGATGGCGCGGTCCTTCATCGCCCGCATATGGTCGTGGGTGATGACGTCGACATTGCCGGTCGCGGTGACGAAGATGTCGGCATGGGGCGCCGCGTCGTCCATCGTCGTCACCTGATAGCCTTCCATCGCCGCCTGCAGGGCGCAGATCGGGTCGACCTCGGTCACCATCACGCGGGCGCCGGCATTGCGCAGCGAAGCCGCCGAGCCCTTGCCGACATCGCCGAAGCCGGCGACCAGGGCGACCTTGCCGGCCATCATCACGTCGGTGCCGCGGCGGATGCCGTCGACCAGGCTCTCGCGGCAGCCATAGAGATTGTCGAACTTCGACTTGGTGACGCTGTCATTGACGTTGATCGCCGGCCACAGCAGCGTGCCGGCCTTCTGCATGTCATAGAGGCGGTGGACGCCGGTGGTGGTCTCTTCCGTCACGCCGCGGATCGACTCGGCGCAGGCGGTGTAGAAGCCCGGCTTGTCCTTCAGCCGCTTCTTGATCGCGGCAAACAGGACTTCCTCTTCCTCATTGGTCGCGCCGTTCAGGAAGGCGGTGTCGCCGTTCTCGGCGCGCAGGCCCAGATGGATCAGCAGGGTGGCGTCGCCGCCGTCATCCAGGATCATGTTGGGGGTGCCGCCATCGCCCCACTCGAAGATCTTGTGGGTGTATTCCCAATAGTCTTCGAGGCTCTCGCCCTTGATCGCGAAGACCGGCGTGCCTGCGGCGGCGATCGCCGCGGCGGCGTGGTCCTGGGTCGAATAGATGTTGCACGAGGCCCAGCGCACGTCGGCGCCGAGCGCCTTCAGCGTCTCGATCAGGACGGCGGTCTGGATCGTCATGTGCAGCGAGCCGGCAACCCGGGCGCCCTTCAGCGGCTGCGACGGGCCGTACTCCTCGCGCGTGGCCATCAGGCCCGGCATCTCAGTCTCGGCGATCGCGATTTCCTTCCGGCCCCAGCCGGCAAGCGAGATGTCCTGGACCTTGTACTCAGCGGCGACTGCCATATGAAAACCCCGTGAAAGCGGTGGGTGTGGAAACTGTCGTGCGGCGCAGCATCTACCAGTTCGGGCTGCCGCTAAGCAACCCAGGGTGGTGCCTCAACTGACGGTGAAGCTGATATCCTCGTCGAAGCCGCGGGCGATCAGGTCGAGCAGCGCGGTCATCGCGGCCTCGGCCTCGGGGCCCGCCGCGGTCAGTTGAAGCTCGGTCCCGGGGCCGGCGCCGAACATCATCAGCCCCATGATCGACAGGCCGCCGACCGCCATGCCGCCGCGCTCGACCGTGATCGCGGCGTCGAAGCTTTCCACCAGCTTGACGAACTTCGCCGCCGCCCGCGCATGCAGGCCGCGCTCATTGACGATCGTCGCCATGCGGCAGACTGGGTCGGCGGGAGAACTCAAGGCTGGTCGGTGAGGAGTGTCGAGGCAACGCTGATATATTTGATGCCGGCATCGCGCGCCTTGGCGACGGCGCTGGCCAGCGGCTCGCTGATCCGCACACTGGCCAGCTTGATCAGCATCGGCAGGTTGACGCCGGCCAGGACCTCGACCTTCGCCCGGTCCATGATCGAGATGGCGAGGTTGGACGGCGTGCCGCCGAACATGTCGGTCAGCAATATCGCCCCGTCCCCTGTGTCGACCTCTTCCGCCGCCGCCAGGATCTCGGCGCGGCGCTGCTCCATGTCGTCTTCGGGGCCTATCGAGATGGCGCGGGCCTGGGCCTGCTTGCCCACCACATGCTCCATCGCGGACAGGAACTCACGCGCCAGATTGCCGTGCGTGACGAGAACGATGCCGATCATCGTGTGGCCGCTACCTTCTGTCCGTGCCCAGGGCCGTGCGCCTGGTCATGCCCATGCTCATGCGGATGCGCACCGCCTGGGCCGGGATCATCGCGATGATCCTCGTCGTCGGCACACGCTCCCTCAATCTGGATGGTGGAATGATGGATATGGAAGCGTTCGGCAAGTGTCTGTTTGATCCGGGCGAGCACTGCGTCCGACGTATGGCCGGGAACGAGCTGGGCATGGAGCGTGATCAGCGTCTTGCCGGGCACCAGCGACCACGCATGCAGGTGGTGGATGTCGCACACCCCCTCCAGCGCCTCCAGCGTGCCGGCGATCTCGGCGACGTTCACCCCTTCGGGCGTTCCCTCCATCAGCACATGCCAGGATTTGCCGACCAGGGCGAGCGCGCCGCGCAGGATGAGGCCGCTCGCCACCACCGACAGGATGGGGTCGGCGATGGTCCAGCCCGGCATGACGAGGATGACGGTCGCGGCGACGATGGCGGCGAGTGAGGCCAGCAGGTCGCCGATGACATGCAGGATCGCGCCCCTGATGTTCAGATTGTCCTGGTCGGCGCCGTGCAGCAGGAAGAAGGCCCCGGCATTGACCAGGAAGCCGGCGATGGCGATGGCCAGCATCGGCAGGGCCTTGACCTCTGTGGGCGAGATCAGGCGCTGCACCGCCTCGATCGCGATCCAGCCGACGATCGCGATCAATCCCAGCCCGTTGACCAGGGCGGACAGCACCGAGAACCGGCCATGGCCATAGGATTTCTCGGCATCGCTCGGCCGCTGGGTCTGGCGGGTGGCGAACCAGGCGAGGGCCAGCGCACCGGAATCGGTCAGCATATGGCCGGCATCGGCGATCAGGGTCAGCGATCCGGCCCACCAGCCGCCGACCGCTTCGACGACCATGAAGACGGCGATCAGCCAGAAGGTCAGCAGCACCCGGCTCTGGCTCGCCGCTGCCGAATCATGCTCATGGCTGACATGACTGCGACCGTGATGCGCGTGATCGTGGGTCATGGTTTTGCGTTACGCTTTATCCGTGGCGCGTTCGAGGGCGCGATGGCTGAGGCCTACCTCGACGCCCTGGGTCCTGAGCCATGCGGCCAGCCGCTCGGCTATATACACCGAGCGGTGCTTGCCTCCTGTGCAGCCGACCGCGATCGTCAGATAACTTTTCCCTTCCGCCTGGTATCGCGGCAGCAGAGGCGCCAGGAAACCGGTAAGGCGTTCGATGAACGGGGCATATTCCGGGTCGGCCTCGATATAGGCGGCGACCCGGGGGTCCTGGCCGGTGGATGGACGCAAGTCGGGGTCCCAATGCGGGTTGCGCAGAAAGCGCACATCGAACACCAGATCGGCGTCGCGCGGCAATCCCTTGCGATAGGAAAAGGAGGTGACGAAGACGCCGAGAGCCGGCGTGCGCTCCAGCCCGAATTGGCCGGCGACGATTCGGCGCGTGTCGTGGATCGACAGGTCGGAGGTGTCGATCACCACGTCCGCCGCCGCCTTCAGCGGCTTCAATATGGCGCGCTCGTTATGGATGCCGTCGATGACCGGCCGGTCCGACGCCAGCGGATGGCGGCGGCGGGTCTCCATGAAGCGGCGGACCAGCACATCGTCGTCGGCATCGACATAGATCAGCTGAACCGCGACACCGGGCTGTTCCCGGAGTTCGGTGAGCCGGGTCAGCAGGCTGTCGGCGGTGAAGTGGCGGGTGCGGGTGTCGATGCCGATGGCGAGCGGCCGGTCGCGCGATTCGCCCTCGCGCAGCAGCAGGTCGAACAGGACCAGCGGCAGGTTGTCGAGCACTTCATAACCCAAATCCTCGAGCGATTTCAGCGTCGTCGACAGCCCGGCGCCCGACATGCCGGTGACGATGACGAAGCGGCGGGGCGCGGAGGTCTCAGTCATGATTTGAGCCGCGCCGGGTCGAGCGCCGCCGCCAGGGCGAAGCGCAGCTTGGCCGGCGCCGAGGCCTGGAACGGGGCCAGCGCCATCCATGGAACGGCCGTCCCTTCGATCTCGCAATGCAGGCGCGCAGGCAGGCGCTCGATGCTGTCGGGGTCGGCCATGTCGGCGACCAGCGCGACCCTCGCCTCGGCCGCGGCATCCATGCGCATGATCCCAAGCCCCCTGATTTCGATCAGGCCATGAAGCGAAGACGGGGCCGAGGCTATCACATTTTCACCCCGCCGGGTGAGCGCGACCTGATCGTCCGCGACCAATTGCGCGCCCTCGTCGATCGCCCGCAGCGCCAGATCGGATTTGCCGCTGCCCGACGGCCCGCGCAGCAGGATGCCGTGCCCGTCGATGGCTATGCAGGTGGCGTGAACCGTGACCATGACCGGCGAGGGTGGGGCATGGTGAATCCCGCGTCAATCACCCGGACAGCCCGAGCTTGGGTACATTTCAAGCCGGAGTGCATTTCACGCCAGCGGCAGCTCGACCACGAAACGGGCGCCGGCAACCTGATTGTCCGCGCCGGCGCGGTTTGCGGCGTAGATGCGGCCGCCCAGCGTCTCGACGATCTGTTTCGAGATCGACAGGCCCAGGCCCGAATGGGTGCCGAAGGCCTCGCCGGAGGGGCGCTCGCTGTAGAAGCGGTCGAAGATCGCCTCCAGCTTGGCGGGCGGAATGCCCGGCCCGTCATCCTCGACCGTCACCACCGCGCGGCCGCTCTGGCGTGCCGCGGCCACGCGCACCGAACCGCCGGGCGGCGAGAAGGACACGGCGTTGGCGATCAGGTTCTGGAAGACCTGGCCCAGCCGGCTTTCCATCCCGCGCACCACCAGCCCCTTGGGCACGTCGAGGACGATCTCGACGGCCCTGTCGAAGCCGGCCCGTGTCTCGTCGATCGAGCGGTGGATTTCGGCCAGGGTCGACAGCAATGTCTCCAGCTCGACCGGGTGAGATTCGGCGCGCGACAGCTCGGCGTCGAGACGGGAGGCGTTGGAGATGTCGCTGATCAGCCGGTCCAGCCGCGTCACGTCCTGGCGGATGATGCCCAGCAGCTTCTCCTTCTGGACCTCGTCCTTGACCCGGCCGACGGTCTCGACCGCGCTCGCCAGCGACGAGAGCGGGTTCTTCAGCTCATGGGCGACGTCCGCGGCGAATTGCTCGATCGCGTCCATCCGGTTGCGCAGCGCCTCGGTCATCTCGCGCAGCGCCAGCGCCAGCGCGCCGATCTCGTCGCGCCGGCTGGTGAAGTCGGGGATTTCGTCCTCGCGGCCCTTGCCCATCCGCAGGCGCTCGGCCGCCTGGGCCAGCCTTCGGATCGGCCTGCCGATGGCGCCGGCGAGGTAGAGGGAGAGCAGCACGGTGACCGCCAGCGCCGCCGTGAAGGCTTTGGCGATGTCGAGCTGGGTCGAACGGATGGCGTCCTCGATCACCTGCCCGTCGCCGTTGAGCAGCACCGCGCCCAGCACCAGCTTCAGCCGCTGCACCGGGGCGGCTGCGGTGAGCTTCAGATGGCCGTCGCTGTCGAGCCAGACCCGGCCGCTGACTTCGCCCTGCAGCGCCTTCAGAAGGTCGGGATTGGCGGAGATCGGAGCGGTGCGGTCGTCGCCCAGATATTTCGGCAGGGTGCCCCGGCCCGGCCAGGTATTGAGCTGGCGCGACAGGAAATCGATGAAAGCCTCGACCCGCGTATTGAAGCTGTGCGGCGGCGGCAGCAGGCGCCAGTCGATCGAGGTGCCATTGGGCCCGTCCAAGGTCTGGCTGTCGGCGAAGAAGCCGCCCTGCGGGTCGAACAGGCGGGTGCGCACGTCGGTGGCGTCGACCCAGCGGCGGATCACGGCGCGCGACTGCCGCGGCGACAGCGTGTAGAAGCCGGTGAGGTCGCCCACCGTGCCGCCTTCCGCCACCATCCCGGCGAAGACCCGCGAATCGCCCTTCAGCGCCTCGAGATGCGATTCGATCAGGTTGTTCTGATACTGGCCGAGATAGAGCAGGCCGACGACCAGGATCGCCAGGGCGAACATGTTGACGGCGAGGATGCGCAGGGTCAGCGGCGACACCGGCAGGCGCCGCCGGATCCGGCGTGCCGTCGGCTTCGTCTCGGGTGCGACGATCGCGCGCGACTTCCTGGAGGCCCAGGCTTCGATGAGGCGCGTCAGCAGCGGCTTGCGGGCTGGCGGCCGGCCTGGGCGCGTGCCGGCGCTCAGCACCAACGAACGTTCCCCCTGGCTTTATGTCTCCTTGTAGCGGTAGCCCGCGCCATACAGAGTCTCGATCTGGTTGAAGCCGTCGTCGACTTCCTTGAACTTCCGGCGCACCCGCTTGACGTGGCTGTCGATGGTCCGGTCATCCACATAGATATGTTCACCATACGCCGTGTCGATGAGTTGGTTCCGGCTTTTCACATGGCCCGGGCGTTGGGCCAGCGTCTTGATCAGCAGGAACTCCGTCACCGTCAGCGGCACCGGCTTGCCCTTCCAGGTGCACAGATGCTTGCCGCTGTCGAGCATCAGGTCGCCGCGCTCGATCAGCGATCCGGGCTCGCTGCCGACATTGCCGCTACGATGCTCCTCCCGCCTCAGCAGGGCGCGGATGCGTTCGATCAGCAGCCGCTGCGAGAACGGCTTGGTGATATAATCGTCCGCGCCCATGCGCAGGCCGAGAAGCTCATCCAGCTCATCATCCTTTGATGTCAAAAAGATGACCGGCATCGACGAGGTCTGGCGCAGGCGCGACAGCAGCTCCATCCCGTCCATGCGCGGCATCTTGATGTCGAGCACGGCCAGCGAGGCGGGCCGGCTGGTGAGGCCCCGCAGCGCTTCCTCGCCGTCGCCATAGGTGCGGACTTCGAAGCCCTCGGCCTCAAGCGCCATGGCTACGGAGGTCAGAATGTTACGGTCGTCGTCAACCAGTACGATCGTCTGCTTTGTCATCGTCGTCATCCCCGCCCGCTTGTGAGCGTTTTCATAGAACAACAACACCCTAGCACACAGATCGGCCGTGCGAAGAGGAGCGCTCCGGCCTAGCCGTTATCGGCGAGGATGGCCCCGGCGAGATAGAGCGAGCCGCAGATCAGGATACGGCGCGGACCGGGATGCGATACCAGCGCGCGCACCGCCTCGTCAGGCGTGGCGGCCGGCGCTGATTCGGCGATTCCTACGCCGCGCGCAGCCTCGGCGGCCTGGTCCGCGGATTGCGATGCCGGATCGCCGGGGATTGCCACGGACCGCAGCCGTGCGGCAAATGGCGCCAGCGGACGCAGCACGTCCTGCGGCTGTTTTTCGGCGCGCACGCCGAAGACGAGGTCCAGCGGCAGGGCGGGATTTGCCGCCTGCCAGTCCGCCGCCTGGATGCCCAATGACTCGCCGCCCGAATCGTTATGGGCACCGTCCAGCCACAGCTCCCAACCCGGGGGCAGCATAGCGGGCAGGGGACCCTTGATCAGGCGCTGCAGCCGGCCCGGCCATTCGACCGCGGCGAGGCCGCGCCGCACCGCTGTTTCGCCGACAGTGAAGCCGCCGGTCGCGTCCAGCATCGCCAGGGCTGTCCCGGCATTCATGAACTGGTGCCGCCCGACCAGGGCCGGCGGCGGCAGGTCGAGCGTTCGGCCGGCGCCGCGATAGCGGAAGCCGGTGCTTCCGGGCACGACGTCCCACTCCCGGCCATGGAGGCTCAGCTTCGCGCCGACCGTCTCGGCCTCGCGGGTCAGCCGGTCGCGCACGCCGTCGTCGGCCTGGGCGGCGACGATGGCGGGGACGTCGCGCTTGAAAATGCCGGCCTTCTCGCCGGCGATGTCGGTCAGCACGTCGCCGAAGAACTGGCGGTGGTCGCGGGAGATGCGGGTGACGGCGGTTGCATGCGGGTGCGCGAACAGGTTGGTCGCGTCATAACGGCCGCCCAGCCCGACCTCGATCAGGCAGGCGTCGGCGGGCACGCGGGCGAAGGCCAGGAAGGCGATGGCGGTGGTGATCTCGAAATGGGTGATCGGCTGCTCGACGCCATCCACGACGCCCGCTGCCTCGACCTCGCGGATCAAGTCCAGCAGCGTGCCGTCGTCGATCAGCCGGCCCGCCAGGCGGATGCGCTCGTTGAAGCGGACCAGGTGCGGCGAGGTATAGACATGGCAGCGATAGCCGGCGGCCTCCAGGAAG
>CAZNNJ010000038.1:0-2429 GCA_964574305.1 uncultured Rhodospirillales bacterium
GCACGACGGAAGTGGCAGTGCTTTCGCTGGGTGGTATCGTCTATTCGCGCTCGGTCCGCGTCGGCGGCGACAAGCTGGACGAGGCGATCATCGCCTATATCCGCCGCCATCATAACCTGCTGGTCGGCGAAAGCTCGGCCGAGCGGATCAAGAAGTCGATCGGTTCCGCCTGCCCGCCGGACGACGGCGACGGCCGCATGATGGAGATCAAGGGCCGCGACCTGATGAACGGCGTGCCCAAGGAGCTGATCATCAGCGAGCGCCAGATCGCCGAGAGCCTGGCCGAGCCGGTGGCCGCGATCGTCGAGGCGGTGAAGGTGGCGCTGGAGCATACCGCGCCGGAACTCGCCGCCGACATCGTCGACAAGGGCATCGTGCTGACCGGTGGCGGCGCTCTGCTGTCCAATCTCGACTTCGTGCTGCGCTACGCGACCGGCCTGCCGGTCTCGATCGCCGACGATCCTCTCTCCTGTGTCGCACTGGGTTCCGGCCGCGCGCTGGAAGAGATGCGGATGCTCCGCAATGTGGTCATCAACGCGTTTTGATCTGACGCTCGGGGGCTTTGGCTGTATGCTGGGGCACCTGATTCCAGCGAATGGTGTGAGTCCGGGTGGCACAGCGCACCGCTTTTAGTCCGAATTCCGCGGTCCAGCCGCGCGCCTTCGGGGACCGTTTTGCCTCTATCATCCTGACTCTGGCCGCGCTCACGCTGATCGTGATGGGTCGCATCGACCCGGCGATGGTCGACCGGGCGCGCGCGGAGACGGCCGATTTCTTCGCCCCGATCCTGGCCGTGGTCCAGCAGCCGCTGGCGACCGTGCGCGACAGCATGGCGATCAGCCAGGGCCTGTTCGACCTCGCCAAGGAGAATGAGCGGCTGCGCGAGGAGAATGCGCGGCTGAAGAAATGGCAGTCGACCGCGCTCGAGCTCGAGGCGCAGAGCCAGGTCCTGCGCGGCATGCTGAACGTGCCCAACACCGCCCCGCCGATCCTGCGCACCGAGCCGGTGATCGCCGAGCCCGGCGGCCTCTATGTCCGCAGCGTGCTGGTCGGCGGCGGGGCGCGTGACGGATTGGCCAAGGGCCAGGCGGCGATGGCCGGTCCGGGTCTCGTCGGCCGCATCACCGAGATCGGCGCCTGGTCGGCGCGGGTGCTGCTGATCACCGACCTCAACTCCCGCATCCCGGTGATCCTGGAGGGAACACGCACGCACGCGATCCTGGCCGGCGACAACACGACCCATCCCTATCTGATGTACCTGCCCAAGGCGGCGACTGTGACCCCGGGCGACCGGATCGTGACCGCCGGCCATGACGGCGTGTTTCCGACCGGCCTTGCCGTCGGCCGCGTCTCCTCGATCGAGAACGGGGAGATCCGGGTAGAGCCGGTCGCCGATCTGGACCGGCTGGAATATGTCGAGCTGGTCGACAACGTCGCCCAGTCGGCGCTGACGCCCGAACTGGCCCCGGCCGAGGGCCGCGGCTTCTTCGGAAGCACGCCCTGATGGTTGCCTCGCCCCATCCCACGGTACTGCACCGGCTGGACCAGAATGCCCGCCGGCTGCTGCCGACCCTGATCTCCTTCGTCCTCGGCTTGGCGGTGGTCCTGCCGATCGGATTGCCGCATTGGGGCGAGCTGGCGCCGCCGCTGCTGCTGATCTCGGTCTTTTACTGGTCGACCGTGCGGCCCGACCTGATGCCGCCGACCGCGGCCTTCGTGCTCGGCCTGTTCCAGGACCTGCTGACCCATTCGCCGCTCGGCACAGGGGCGCTGATCATGGTGCTGACCCAGTGGACGATGCGCGGCCAGCGGCGCTATCTGGCCAACCGGCCGTTCTTCCTGATGTGGGCCGCCTTCGGCCCGGTGGTGGCGATCGCCGGGGTGCTCGACTGGATCATCTACACGCTGCTGACCTTCCATGTCGTGCCGCCGATGGAGGCGCTGGTGCGCATGGTGCTGGGCTTCTTCCTGTTCCCGGTGGTGGCTTGGGTCGTGCTGATCCCGACCCACCGCACCTTGCCCGCGGGTTGACCTCATGGCGGCCGAACGCGGCGATATGGAGCGTTACCGCCAGCTGACGCGGCGGACATTGATGCTGGGCGGGCTCCAGGCCGGCATGATCTCGCTGCTGGTCGGCCGCATGTATTACCTGCAGGTGCTCGAATCCCCCCGCTACAAGATGCTGGCCGACGACAACCGCATCTCGATGCGGCTGATCGCGCCGTCGCGCGGGCTGATCGTCGACCGGGCCGGCATCGTTGTCGCCAATAACGACCAGAATTTCCGCGCGCTCATCGTGTCGGAGCAGACCCACGATGTCGACCGCACCTTGGGCCTGCTGTCCGGCCTTAACCAGCTGTCGCCGAGCGCAAACGAACGCACCCCCCCCACCCTGGCCCCCCCCCCGCCCCTCCCTTCCGGTTGCGACC
>CAZNNJ010000038.1:2439-11553 GCA_964574305.1 uncultured Rhodospirillales bacterium
GGGGGCACAACCCCAGGATGCGGCCGCCACCTTGGGCTGCCTGTCCGCCATATTCCGCTGGCCGCCGGCGGGGTCCGGGGGCATCCGCCACGACATGGCCCGCCGCCGCCGCTTCGTGCCGGTGACGATCCGCGAGAACCTGACCTGGGAGCAGGTGTCGATGATCGAGGTCAACGCCCCAGACCTGCCGGGCGTGATCATCGATGTGGGCGAGGTGCGGTCCTATCCGTTCTCCGACCAGGCCTCGCATCTGGTCGGCTATGTCGGCGCGGTCAGCGAGAAGGAGCTGGACGACGATAATCCGGTCCTGGCGCTGCCCGGCTTCAAGATCGGCAAGAGCGGGGTCGAGAAGACCCAGGACGAGGAATTGCGCGGTTCAGCCGGCACCAGCGAGATGGAGGTCAACGCCTATGGCCGCACCATCCGCGAACTGTCGCGCGAGGTGGGCGACCGCGGCAGGCGGGTGACGCTGACCATCGATTCCGAGCTTAAGGTCGCGGCGCACAAGCGCCTGCTGCAGGAACGCAGCGCCGCCGCCGTGATCATGGATGCCCAGACCGGCGCGATCTATGCCCTGGCCTCGGCCCCCGGCTATGACCCCAACGTCTTCTCCAAGGGCATCCCGGGCGACCTGTGGAAGTCGCTGCTTGACGACGAGACCACGCCGCTGATCAACAAGGCGATCGGCGGCGCCTATCCGCCGGGCTCGACGTTCAAGCTGGCCGTGACCCTGGCCGGGCTGTCCAGCGGCGCCATCGGCCTCGACCATTCGGTGACCTGCGGCGGCACCTTTCAGCTGGGCGACCATACTTTCTATTGCGACGCCTACAAGAACGGCGGCCACGGTACGCTGAACCTGACCGAGGGCATCGCCAAGTCGTGCGATGTCTATTTCTATGATGTCGGCAATCGGACCGGTATCGACCATATTGCCAAGGTCGCCAACGCGCTTGGGCTGGGCCTGCGCACCGGGCTCGACATACCGGGCGAACACACCGGCATCATCCCTTCGACCGCCTGGAAGAAGCGCCGCTACAACCAGCCCTGGTATGCCGGAGAGACGATCTCCTGCGCCATCGGCCAGGGCCAGGTCGCGGCGACGCCGATCCAGATCGCGACCATGGTGGCGCGCTTCGCCTCTGGGCGCGCCGTCGTCCCGCATGTGACCAAGGATATCTCGGGCGAGGAACCGCCGCGCAGCGACTGGCCCAAGCTCGACTTCAAGCCCGAGCATATCGAGGCGGTGCTGGCCGGCATGCGCGCCGCCACCGACCATGGCACCGGCGCCGCGGTCCAGATCAAGGAGCCGGGCATGCAGATGGCAGGCAAGACCGGCACCGCCCAGGTTCACGAATATACCCTGGCCGAGCACGACAAGAGCCGCATCGCCCATGTCGAGGGCGACCTGCCGTGGAAGCTCAAGAACCATGCCTGGTTCGTCGGCTACGCGCCGATCGACAATCCCCGCTATGTCTGCGCCGTGCTGGTCGAGCATGCCGGCCAGTTCGGCTCCCAGGCCGCCGGCCCGGTGGCGCACGACCTGCTGCTGCTGACCCAGCAGCGCGATCCGGCGCGGATCAACGTTTCGGCCGACCTCGGCCAGAAGCCGACCTGATGGCGCAAATTTCTTTCAGCGAGCCGGAACCGCGCCTGGGCGGCAAGCTCAAGATGCTGCCCTGGTTCTTCATCCTGATGGTGATCGCCGCGGGCGTGGCCGGCGGCGGGGCGCTCTATTCCGCCGCCAACGGCAGCTTCATGCCCTGGGCCAAGCCGCATTTGATCCGCTTCGGCATCTCGATCCTGGTGATGCTAGCCTTCGGGCTGGTCGATATCCGCATCTGGTACAGGCTCGCCTATCCCGCCTATCTGGTGATGCTGGCCTTGCTGGCCGGCGTCGAGGTGGCGGGCAAGGTCGGGGCATTCGGGGCTCAGCGCTGGATCAATCTGGGCTTCGTCCAGATCCAGCCGTCGGAGCTGATGAAGATCGCGCTGGTGATGGCGCTGGCGCGCTATTTCCATCCCCGGCTGACCGACGAGGTGCAGCGGCTGCGCACGCTGGTGGTGCCGGTGCTGATGATATTGGCGCCGACCGCCTTCGTGCTGCTGCAGCCCAATCTCGGCACCGCGATCATGCTGATGATGGCCGGGGCGGCGATGCTGTTCGTCGCCGGCACGCGGATATGGCTGTTCGCGGTCGTCGGCGTCGCGGCCGCCGCGGCCGCGCCGATCGCCTGGAAATCGATGCACGGCTATCAGAAGCGCCGGGTGATGACCTTTCTCGATCCCTCGGTCGATCCCCTGGGCGCCGGCTATCACATCACCCAGTCGCGCATCGCGCTGGGTTCGGGCGGGCTGTTCGGCAAGGGCTTCATGAACGGCACGCAGAGCCATCTCAATTTCCTGCCGGAAAAGCAGACCGACTTCATCTTCCCGCTGATCGCGGAGGAGTGGGGTTTGTGGGGCGGGGTGGCGCTGCTCGGCCTGTTCGCGCTGATGGCCTATTGGGGCGTCGGTGTCGGCCTGCGCAGCCGCAGCCAGTTCGGCCGCATGCTGGCGATCGGACTCAGCGTCAACCTGTTCCTCTATGTCTTCATCAACACCGCGATGGTGATGGGGCTGATCCCGGTGGTGGGCGTGCCGCTGCCGCTGATCTCATATGGCGGCACGTCGATGCTGGCGGTGATGATGGGATTCGGCATGCTGATCAGCGTACTGCTCCACCGCGACATCAAGATCAGCCGGCGATACCCGCTGGGCGATTGAGCGAAAGAGCGGATTTCCAATTCTTATTGCCGATCGACTTGTTTTGATTGGCAATCAACTTGGCTTCCCGTACTGTTCAGGAAACGGGCGGCTATAATCGAGACGCCATTTGCGGCGGGCTGCCTTCTTGGACTGGGAGCGTGATCAGTGACCTATGTCCCCGGCAGCGTTCCGTCAGATGCGGACGTCAATTTCGGCAATGTGTTCGAGCGAAGCTTCTCGATCATGCTGCGCAACATCCTGCCGCTTCTTCTTCTCGGCCTCCTCGCCGCGCTTCCATATCTTCTGATCTATTCCTTCGCCGGCGACGCGACGGTCAACCCAAAGGCCGCGCCGAATTTCTCTCCGCAGACCGCGATCGTCTTCGTCGTTTCGCTGATCGCCGCCTTCGCCCTGATGCCGGTCTGCCAGGCGATCATCCTGTTCGGCGCCTTCCAGGACATGCTGGGGCGCGACTTTGCCATCGGCGAATCGCTGCGCAGGGGCCTGGCGCGCATCTTCCCGATTTTCGGCATGCTGATCGTCGAGGGCTTGGCGTTGATCGTCGGATTCATGCTGCTGTTCGTCCCCGGCTATATGCTCTTCACCGCCTGGTACGTGGCGCTGCCGGCGCTCGTGGTCGAACGGACGGGGCCGGTCGGCAGCCTGAGCCGCAGCGCCGCACTGACCAAGGGCCATCGCTGGAAGATCTTCGGCATCATCTTCGTGATGGGCATCGTCGCCGGCATGATCGGCGCCGTGGTCAATGTGGTCGGCCTGTCGTTCCATAACGGAACGGCGTTCGCGATCGTGCAGTATGTCTTCCAGGGCCTCGTCATCGCCTTCAAGTCCGTCGTTGGCGTGGTCCTCTATCACGACCTGCGCGCGGCGAAGGAAGGCATCAATACCGAACGGATCGCGGCGGTGTTCGATTGACCGCACGGGCGGCAGGTTCGACCTGACAATAAGGGATTGCCATGGTTGATGTTACGGCTGATGCACCGCTCGGCGACGAGGCGGGTTTCGCGGTTGGAACCATATTGGGGCGAAGCCTGGCGGTTTTCCGCCGGGATTTGGGCAAGTTCGTCTTGCTGGCCGGAATATTTCTCCTCCCGGATCTCACCGCGTCGCTGATCTTCCCGGATGTCGGAGTGGGATCGAAAGCCCCGGCCGCCAGCGGTTGGAAATTTGTCGTGGCGATGTTGCAGGTATTTGCCGAGGTGGCCGTTATCTCCGCTGCTTTTGCGCAAATGAATGGGCATGCGGTTGGTATCTGGGACGCCCTGCAGGAAAGCGGACGGCGGTTCCGACCCGCCATGCTTGCGACGGTTTTTCAAAGCCTTTCAGTCGTTTTAGGCCTTGTTCTGCTGATCGCGCCCGGCCTGATCTTGTTTACGATGATGTATGTCATCTTGCCTGTGTGCGTGGCGGAACAGACCGGCGCCACCGCAAGCATCAACCGCAGTGCCGCACTGACGAGGGGCAGTCGCTGGAAGGTTTTCGGCATCGCTCTCGTCGCGAATATCGGAGGCGCGTTCGTGTTGGTGGTGGTTGGTGCGCTGGCGGCCGCATTTGTTAGCCCGGCAGTGCTGGCGTTCGTCACCTACCTCATGCAACTCGTTTATCTGTCCTTCACCGCGGTCGTCACCGTGGTGGTCTATGAAGCGCTCCGTGCCGCCAAGGAAGGGCCACGCACCGAGGTGCTTGCCGAGGTCTTTGCGTGACTGCATCCGCCGCAGCAACGGCCTGAGATAAGGGACTGTCATGGTCGACATGGCAAATGGCGCCTTGTCCGCTACCACTCCGGGCAGCTTCGCCGTTGGCGACATCTTGGGACGGAGCCTGTCGCTTTTCCGCAACGACTTCGGCCGGTTCGTCCTGCTGTGCGGAATATTCCTCGCTCCCGAGCTTTTGATCTCCCTCGCTCTGACTCGCGCCTCTGGTTTAAGGCTGACCGTCGCTCAGCTGGTAGCGGTCAACTACGGCAGGCTATTAATCGCCACGATATTGCACAGCTTGGCCGCGGTGACGATTATTTCCGGAACCTTCGCGCGGTTGAACGGTCGGCCTCTGCGCATCGCTCATGTCCTGCGGGATGGCAGGGGCCGCTACGCGCCAGCGGTTGGCGTTGTCATCTTGCAAAATATCATCTTCATGATCGGGATTGTTTTGCTGGTCCTGCCAGGCTTCATCATGGCCACGATGTGGTATGTCGCATTATCGGTTTGCGTTATCGAAAAGCGTGGCGTTATCGCCAGCTTCAGGCGTAGCGCTGCGCTGACGAAGGGCCATCGCTGGAGTTTTTTTGGAATCTTCCTGGTAGCGACCATCGGCGGGGCCACCGTTCTTTACGGCATTCAACATCTGCTCATGAGGTACGGCGACCTGACCGTTCGTTTTTTTGTCTATTATGTGGTGCAACTGCTGACCCTCTCATTCGGCACGATTGTGGGCACGACTGCTTATCAGACTGTTCGCACCGCCAAGGAAGGGCTGGCCGTCGAGACGTTCGCCGCGGTCTTCGCCTAACGCGCGGTCGTTACCGCCGCGTTCTTGTCGGCGCGGAACTTGCCGTAGAGCTGCTCGCGCTCCAGATGGGCGCGCTGGGCGGCGTAGAAATCGGTCAGGAAGCGGAGCGTGTCGGCGTCGGCGACCTTCGCCGTCCAGCCGATCTTCTTGACGATCTTGTCGGTCACCTCGCGGCGCAGCTGCACAGCGTCGGGCGCGCCCGGCCGGCGCAGCAGCTCCTCCAATATCTGCAGTTCGAACGTGCCGTAGGCGCGCAGATGCCTCTCCAGGAAGACATGCTGGGTTCCGGCGTCGACCAGGTCGGCCAGCAGCAGCTTGCGGGGCAGGGCGACCACGACGGTGCCGGCGATCAGGTCGCCGCCGCGCATGCGCAGCCGGTTGAACAGCGGCAGCGCCGAGAACAGCAGCATCCAGGCGGCGAGCGCCAGGTTCTCCACCGTGCTGTTGCTGCGGCCGAGCGAGGACAGGATGCCCAGCGGGATGAAGATCTCCACCTCGCGGGTCAGGTTGCGGGCGACGATCGCCATCGGCGTCAGCGGGCCGCCCTTGCGGTCGACCACGCGGATGCCGACGGCCCGCTTGCCCGGTGTCGAGCCCTGCCAGGCGAGCTCGAAATGGATGAAATAGAAATTCCGGATCGCGAAACCGAGGAACAGCATGATCGAGAGCGCGATCGTCAGCCCGATCTGGCCGGAGAGCTTGAAGGCGCCGAACACGACGAAGACCAGGATCAGGTAGAAGATGAAGGTGATGACCGTCCAGATGAAGAAATCGATGGCGAAGGCGGTGGCGCGCTCGCCGGCGTCGGCCAGGTTGAAGAACAGCGTCACGCCCTCGGGCGCGGTGATGGCGATGCTGCGCCGCTTCTTCGTGCGCCCTTCCAGGAAGTCGGAGGCCAGGCTGTTGCGCGTTGCCTCGACCGTCATCGCCGCCGCCCCGCCAGGGTGAAATAGCCGAGCCAGGCCAGCCCGGTGACGCCGCCGATGGCGAAGCGCCATTCGGTCGGCTGGACCAACTGGCGGAAGCCGCCCTCCAGGATGCCGGCAACGAACAGCATGATCATCGCACCGATCGCGATCTGCGCCGCCGCCTTGCCCTGTGTCGCCAGGCTCTCGATCCGTGTCATCCGGCTGGGAAACAACACCTTCTCCGCCAGTACCAGCCCGGCCGCGCCGAACAGCGTGATCGCGGTCAATTCGGTGACGCCATGAACGGAGAGCCAGCCCAGGAAATCGACCAGCAGGCCGCGGTGGTAATGGAGGGCGATGAAGGCGCCGAGGATCAGCCCCTGATAGAAGAGCAGCAGCAGGCCCGGAATGCCGGCGGCGATCCCCAGGCTGAAGGTCAGGATCCCGACCAGCGTGTTGTGGCTGAACAGGAAATTCGCCATGACCGCGAAGGAATCGACCAGCCCCGGCCAGGGCGCGTAGATTTCCTCCTTGCGCAGTTCGTCCGCCGTGCTGTCGGGGCCGCGATCGCCGGCGAGGTCGCCCGGCACCAGGGCGCTGATCCAGTCTTCATTGGAATTGGCCAGCAGGAACCCGCCGACGATGCCGGCCAGCTGGGTCAGGGCCGCGATCAGAACATGCCACCGCGCCTGCCGGACGGCGCGCGGCAGGTCCGTGGTCAGGAACCGCACGACGCCGTTCAGCTGCCGCACGCGCGGACCGTAGACGACCAGATAGGCGCGGACCGACAGCGCTTCGAGATAGTTCAGCAGGTTGCGGTCGAGCGCGATGCCGCGGGCGACCGACAACGATGACAGGGTCGCGCGGTAGAGAACCGGAAGCCTTTCCAGCTCCTCCGGCCCCAGCGAGAGCACACCGCGCTTCTCCGCCCGTGCCACCAGCGCCTCGAGTTCGCGCCAGGTCTCCTCGCGCGCCTTGCGGAACTGGTTGCTCTTCAACACCGGCGGCTTCGCTGCGGAGGTGAGGTCGGCCTTTTCAAGGGCGGTCATATCAGCCCCCGCTGCTTGATCTGGAGGTAGCGGTTGATCAGCCCGGCGGACAGGCCCCTGGTCGTCGTGTCCAGGCAATGAATGCCCATCCGTTCGAGCCGCTCCAGCACGATGGTCCGGTCGCGGATCATGTCATGGGCGACGACGGCCCTGGTCACATCCTCGAATTCGTCGGGCGTGGTATCGGCGATGCCTTGCAGCACCGAATCCTTCAGGGTCACGAACAGCACGACATGGCGGTTGGCGACGCGCTGGAGGCTTTCGATCAGCAGCTCGGCCGTCGTCGTGTCGACGAAATCGGTGAACAGGATCACCAGCGCCCGGCGTCGCAAGCGGGTATTGAGCTCGGCCAGCGCCAGGGTGAAATTCGTCTCCTCGGACCGGTAGTCCAGCGCGGCCACCGCCTGCTGAATGCGGCCGAAGCTCGACAGGCTGCGGATCGGCGCCAGATAGTGGCGGACCACGGCGTCGAAGCCGTAGATGCCGACCAGGTCGCCGCCACGCAGCGAAATCCACGTCAGCAGCAGCCCGGCATTGATCGCATGATCCAGCCGGGCAAGCCCGTCCACCGGCTCGCGCATCAGATGGCCGGTGTCGAACGCCATGACGATCTGGTGGTTGCGTTCGGTGTCGAACTCCTTGCACACCAGTTTGCGGTGGCGGGCCGAGTGCTTCCAGTCGATGAAGCGGCTGTCCATGCCGGGCTGATAATCGGTCAGCGCCTCGAACTCGGTGCCGTGGCCCCTCTCGCGCTGGACCTTGATGCCGAAGATCGCCTCCTGCGAGAAAAACTGAAGCGCGGCGCTCTGCACGCTGCGGACATTGGCCAATATGTCGATCGTGCGGTCGACCGTGCGCGTGCGCGAGATTTCGAGCAGCTCGAGCGGGCTTTTCCAGCGCACCCACAGCTGCTCGATCGTGATCCGCCCGCGCCGGCGCGGCACCAGCGCGTTGGCGAAACGGGCGGCGCTGCCCGGCGCCATCTCGATATCGACGGCCTCGGGTGGGTCGAGATAGCCGGTCTGCTCCGATAGGACCTCCACACGGATGGGCCGCCGGTAGGACCGGACCGTCAGCGTTCCCGTGATCTGCCCCTTGTCGCCGATATACAGCTTGTCGGGCAGGATGCAGTCGACGGCGATGTTGCGGACCGAGAGCGCGGTCGCCGCGTCATACGCCATCGCCGCCAGCACCGCCGCGCCATAGGCGAGCGACAGCGGCCACAGCGACGGCGCCTCGATGGCGAAGAACAGCGCCGGCGGGATGCCCGCGGCGAAGATCGTGACCGCGCGCCGCGTCGGCTTGATCATCTGGGCGCGGCCGTCTGGTCCAGGATCTCGCCGATGATCTTGTCGGCGCTGAGACCCTCGATCTCGGCCGAGGGCGACAGGGTCACGCGGTGGCGCAGCGCCGGCAGGGCCAGCGTCTTCACATCGTCGGGGATGACGAAGTCGCGCCCCTGCAGCACCGCATAGGCGCGGACCGAGGCGGCCAGCATGTTGCCGGCGCGGGGGCTGGCGCCGACATCGAACGAGGCATGGTCGCGGGTCGCGCGGATGACGTCGACGATATAGTCGATCAGCGTGTCCTGGAGCGTGATGCCGGCCACCGTCCGGCGGATTTCGGGCAGGACACCGGGGGCCAGCACCTTGTTCAGCCCGAAATCCTCCAGCCTTGGCATCGCCGAGCTGTGGCCGTGGCGGGCCAAAATCTGCCGCTCTTCGTCGCGATTGGGATAGTCGAGGATGATCTTGAACAGGAACCGGTCGAGCTGCGCCTCGGGCAGGGGATAGGTGCCCTCCTGCTCGATCGGATTCTGCGTCGCCATCACCATGAAATCATCGGGCTACTGGGAGTCGATGCCCGTGATAGCGAGAGGCCGCCTC
>CAZNNJ010000038.1:11563-16472 GCA_964574305.1 uncultured Rhodospirillales bacterium
CGCCACCACCATGAACGCGTCGCCCAACTGGTGGTCGATGCCGTCGATGGTGACGGCGCGCTCGTTCATCGACTGCAGCAGCGCCGACTGGGTCTTGGGTGGGGCGCGGTTGATCTCGTCGGCCAGCAAGAGCTGGGTGAAGATCGGTCCCTTGGTCAGTACGAAGCTGTTGGTCTGGAAATTGAACAGGTTGGTGCCCAGCATGTCGCCGGGCATCAGGTCGGGCGTGAACTGGATGCGCCCGAACTTCAGGTCCATGCCGGCGGCGAAGGAATGGGCCAGCAGCGTCTTGGCCGTGCCCGGCACGCCCTCCAGCAGCACATGGCCGCCGACCAGCAGGCTGGTCAGCATCAGCTCGACCACCTCGTCCTGTCCGACGATCGCCTTGCGCACCTCCGCGCGGAGGCTCTCAGCGGCGTTTCTGATGTCTTGCAGGTCCATCGGTTATTTCCTGTTTCCAATCACTGATTGTCCGCGCCAGCGCGACCAGCTCGCCTGGGTCCGGCCGCTTGGCCGTGAATAGGGCGTTCGCCTGTTCGACCGAAGGGGCGACGTCGGTCTTGACTCCCCGCGCCCGGCCCACCCGGTCCAGCCATCCGGCCAGCTCCTCGCCGGCAAGGCCGCGCGGGGCGTGCAGCTGCCGCGCCACATCCTGGACCGTCGCCTCGACGAAGCGTCCCACGATCGCCGCACGCCGGCCGGAGAAGCCGACCAGCGTGGCGATATTGTCGATCAGCCCACGCTTGCCGGACTCCAGCGCCGGGGCCGGCGGGTCGGCGGCGCCGAAACGCGGCATGGTCGCCCACAGCAGCAGCACGGCGCCGACGATGGCGAGCAAGGTGCCGGGCAGCAGCGGCGGCTTGAACAGGCGGTTGATCAAGTTCGGCCCGTCGGAGGGCGCGCTGTTCAGGGCCTCGTCGAATACCACCGGCCCGTCGCCGGTTCGCAGCGCCCCCAGCAGCGCGACGGCGAAGGCGGCGTTGCCGGTTTCTTCCAGCCCATGATTCGACATCACATCGGGGTCGGCCAGCACGAAGATGCGCTGGTCCTTCCTCTTCAGCTCGCCGACCAGAATCTTGTCCCCCTGCGCGACGATGGGCTTCAGCTTCTTGGACCTGATGAACTGAGCGGGCGCCGCGACAACAGGGTTGAGGCCGATCTTGTTGTGGTCCCAGTGATCGAGCAGCGGACCGCGCTCGAAATCCGCCTCGGGGTCGACCAGATCCAGCGCCGCCTGGACGCCGACGCTCGGGCCGAGCACGGCTTTGCCGACCCAGCCCGAATGCCGGTCGCTTTCGTCGCCGATCCATTTGGGCAGGATCAGAAGGATCGCTCTGGCGTTCAGGATGCGGTTCGCCTTCGTCAGCATGCGCGGATCGATGCGCGGCTCGGCGATCACCAGCACCCCGCCGTTGCCAAGCTTGTCGCGCGAGCGGTAGCGGGTATGGACGACCGGCGTTCCCACCTGCTCAAGTATGTCGGCGATGCCGGCAAAGCCGAAGGCCGGGCGCGCCTCCACGATCGGGCCGATCGAATCGGATGCATCGCTGTCGCCGTGGGCCATGAGGAACAGCGCCACGCCGAACACAGCGACCGCGGCCAGCGCCCAGCGGATCAGGACCCGCCGTGAAAAGACCTCTTCGCGCGCCATCAGCCCGGCGCTCCGGCGGCCGGCATGCTTCTCGCCAGCACCGACGACAGTGCCTCGAAGCCGGCGCGGCAGGTTTCGTAATCGGGCTGCGTCGCCGGATAGCCGCCGAAATAGCTGAGTTCGACACGGGTGACGATGCTGCGCAGCGCGCCGGTCACCTCCTCCGGCAGGCGGGCGCGCCGCAGGATTTCCCGGCTGGTCAGCGAATCGGCGAATTCCAGGCGCAGGCGGCGACGGATTTCGGCCAGGCTGTGGAGCAGCAGCAGATGCATCGCCTCGACGAAGTAACCGCGGGCCGCCAGCGCGTCGGCCTGGGCAAGGCTGATCTCGGCCGGATCGGCGCCGCCGGGGAGACCGTTGCCGGTCGTCGCCCAGCTGTCGTCGTCACGCGCGCGCCAGCCCGGTATCATGTCCAGCACGATATAGGCGATCACCGCCACGGCGATGGCGGCGACGACATAGATCAGCTGCGGCGGCAGATGCAGGTTCGGCGTGAAATCCGTTGGCGCCACCTCATGCGGCAGCGAAACCTGAAGGTCGAGCTTCTTGATCGCGCGCGCCGCCGCGTCACCGACGGGATCGTCCGGCGTATGCGCCTCGAGGGCGGCGACGGCCGGGCCCAGGCTGCAGAGGGTGAGAAAAAGGCCGAGGCGGCACGCCGGCCAAGCCCAAAATGCGCTTGCGGCGAGGCAGCGGTGTCCCTTCCTTGTCCTGCGGCTTATCAGAATGGGCGCACCTTCGATCCGGCGGTCCGTTATAGTGAACGCCATCTTAAACGAAGAATATCGGCGTGCAGCAGGTATTTTGCGCGTCGCAGGGGTGGGGGTCTCGACAGAACCTGCCGTCTCCCCTATATGAGGCGACCTCGCGCGGGTGCATAGCTCAGTTGGTAGAGCAGCTGACTCTTAATCAGCGGGTCCAAGGTTCGAGTCCTTGTGCACCCACCAATCCCTTCAAGGGGTTAGGTGACGCGAGCCGGTGAAAGCCGTTTAAAAATGCCAATTTAAACGGCGATTTAAACGGTGAATTCACCGCCTCTATCGAGTCATAGGCGCTTCAAGGTCGTGGGTAGTTGTCGACTCGGCACTATCATGACCGCCTGTGAAGCAGGTCTTCCGGCCGTCCCGTCGGGGGACAGTTTCGAATTTTCGCGAAATGGCGCCCAGCGGAGAGCCGTCGGCTTCTGGTCGACCACTCGTACCCCAGGCGGACGGCCAGTTCGCGCTGGCGGAAGGTCTCAAAGTGACCCAAAGCTGCCGCTTTGGCGCCCGATTCGAAGGTGGCGAGAAACACGTCCCCTCTTCTGAGCGAGACGTTCAGCGGCTCGCAGATGGCTCACCCCTTGCGGGTAACTGGGATACACCACTGACTTCTTCCTGGTGTAGGCTGGGTTCAGGACTGACTGATGAAGCACACTTATCCGGCGAATGTAGCGCCAGGGCACAACTTCGAGCGCGTTGTATCGGCTATCGAGACAGCTGTACACGGATCGCCCCATATTCGCGTGGAGGCACGGAAGCGTCTACGCGATATCCACACGGGTCGCCTTCGCGAACACGATGTCGTTGTAACCGACACCGAGAAGCAGCCACGTCACGAGCGTCTCGATGTGGGCGTTCCGATCATCGTACTTCGACGGTAGGTGGCGGTCGCGATAACGCTCAAAGGTGCTCGACAGTCTTATTCGTAGTGTTAATCCAGAGAATCCGCTTCCCCATGCTGCGAGCGTAAGTGACGACGTCGCCAGTTCCACCGGTCCCTACGGCGGGCTTGCCATCCCAGACCGCGACAAGCGAATCGCTCTTATCCGCCAATAAGTAACCAGCAGTTAGGTAGCACTGCTGGCGGTCTGCGCCAGGCGCCAGTTGAATAGTTTGAGAAGCATACGCCAGGAGTGTTTTTAAGTGTTTTCGATCTGCAACCCCAAAAACCCTCCCATAATTTTCATGGGGAATGATGGCTTTCAGGGGTATTGCTAATCGCATTGCTTCTTCAGCGGCAATCGTGTCGGCGCCAGGAGCAAGACAGCTCCAGAGACAATCTAGCGGTAAAGATATTGCAAGGAGACGAGCTAATTCGCCCCGAACCCACACCCAATCGATGGTCGGCCGGCGCTGGTGACCGGTGATGCCGAGAGCAATCACTGCCCAAGTCTCGCCCGCAGCGTCCGGAAAAATTCGTCGGTCGAGCGCAGGCGTGCTGTCCCCTCTGAGAGCATCGCCCGCTTTTGAATGAAGGTTCTGTCCGCAAGCTTTGACGCATGCGCGTATTCATCGAGATCCCCTTCGCTTTGCAGATAGGGCCATTTGCGAAGGAATTCTGGCGGAAGGGAGTGAGCACTCGAATAAGTTGCCAAAGGAAAGCTCTTTTCGGTCGCGACCCCGATTTCCCATGGCACCCATTGAGAGCTGCGGGTCGTCTCTGAAATGACGGCGAGTAGCTGGTTGCACTTGCCGAGTTCGGCCCGAATATGCGCGGCCAAGTCCTCGCCCGGGCTGTCTATAAAAGGATCTATTACATCCAGATATGAATCGATGTTGTGCTGAACCGTAAGTCGGCGTGCAATTTGAGCGGCCAAGCCAGCGTCATTCCGCTGGTGGGAGAGAAAAACCTTGATCATCAGATTCTCCTATCCGCAACCAAACGGCGATAGTGCATCCCGAGAACCGTAAGTTTACAAGATCGACTATTCATTGCCGCGTGGTACATGTGGGTTTCGCCGACCGGTATGACCAGATTTACCTTCGACATTTGCTGAAGGAGCGCGAACAATTCGGTATTGACCGGATTCGGGGTCGGACCTTCCGGTTCGAAGCTAGGGTCCAGAGGAAATTCGTATCCTGGATCGGGAAATAGTTCAGTTAAACGATGCAGGTCGGCGAGCGTGATAGGTTGTTGCACCTTTCGAAGATAAATGAATCTTCGGACATTGGTTTTGAATACCGGCCGCTGTCCCCATGACCCCAGGGACTGGTCGACATGTGCGTACACACCCCCTGGCGTAACCTCCCCTACCAGATTGCCAGCTGCCCCGTTTAGCGCATCTACTAGCAGTGCCGTGAACACACCGCCGCCATTCGCCTCTGATGCATATTGGTCTGCTGTTGAAGCGGTAAGGATCGTCATCCCGTCGCTCAATTCCGCCAGCGCAGGGCCCATTGCACGATCACCTGCTATGCCGGAATGACAGCTATCGAGGATTATCACCCTATTCAGTGCCCTCGACTTATTGGCATGAGTAAGGACGTCGCTGAGGGC
>CAZNNJ010000039.1:0-16284 GCA_964574305.1 uncultured Rhodospirillales bacterium
TGGTTGGCCGACCCGTTGACGGTCCCGGCCCCGGGGACGACGCAATCATGGGCTGCGTCGGCAAAGTCGGCGAGCAAGCCATGAACATCGCACGCAACGCGGTGCTGGCCTCCAGACTGCCCGAATCGGTGCCGGCCACCTCGATCGACCGCCAGTGCGGCTCCTCGCAGCAGGCGCTGCATTTCGCGGCCCAGGCGGTGATGAGTGGTGCCATGGACGTGGTGATCGCTGCCGGCGTCGAAAGCATGACCCGGGTGCCGATGCTCTCTGCAATGACTCTGGCCGCGAAGGCCGAACTGGGCGAAGGGCCGTTTAGCCAACGCATTCTGGCGCGCTACGGCGTGAAGGGTTTCAGCCAGTTCACCGGCGCCCAAATGCTCTCGGACAAATACGGATTATCTCGCGAGGAGCTCGACGTATTCGCTCTCGGGAGCCATCGCAAGGCGGCGGCGGCGATAGCGACGGCGGCCTTCGATAAGGAGATCGTGCCGGTGCCGATTACGCTGGCCGACGGCAGCGCCGGCCTGCACACACGCGACGAGGGCGTCCGTTTGGACGCCTCGCTGGAAGGCATGGCATCGGTCAAGCCGCTTCAGGAAGGCGGCACACTGACCGCGGCTAACGCAAGTCAAATTTGCGACGGTGCTTCGGCGGCGCTGATCGTTTCGGAGGAAGCGTTGAAGGTCCACGGCTTGAAGCCGCTGGCCCGGATACACAACGTGACCGTGTCCGCTGGCGACCCTGTGATCATGCTCGAGGAGCCGATCGCCGCGACGCGAAAGGCTCTTGAACGCGCAGGGCTTCGGATCGGCGACATTGATCTTTACGAAGTTAATGAGGCTTTTGCGCCGGTGCCGCTCGCGTGGCTTCGAGCACTCGGGGCCGATCCGGAGCGCCTGAATGTAAACGGTGGAGCGATTGCGCTCGGGCATCCTCTGGGCGCAACCGGGACCAAACTCTTGGGCACGTTAATCCAAGCGCTCCGCGCACGCGGCGGCCGGTATGGCCTACAGACCATGTGCGAGGGTGGTGGCATCGCGAACGTGACGATTATCGAGGCGATGTAGAGCCTCATGTTTTAATGCCATGCCATCTCCAGCATTCTCGTGGCGATGGCACCGGGGGCCTGAACAGAGGTTACGACAGCCTTAGCCTCAGAGACGGCCACCGGGGCCTGTCAGGGCGTCATCAGCACAGACAGCGTCCGAGATCCTCACATCGTGCGCATCCGACGTCGGAAGACCGAAGAAACTACACACGGAAACCGTTGTATACGTCAGCGCCTGAAAATAGCTCGAAGCCCCTCAACCATCAGGTCCAGGGCCTCAAGCGCTTGGGTTTTCGGCCCAGAATGTGTGAAACCGTGATCGCAATCGAGAAATTCGCGGTGTGTCACTTCGATCCCAGCTGCAGCTAGTTTCGCTGCATAAAGATTGCCTCCTCCCCTCACAAGGTCGTGTTCGGCAGTGACTACGACCGCGGGCGGCAGGCCTTGGACGTCCTCCATGAGCGCGGGCGATACCAAGGGAGTGTTGCGATCAGCAATCCTCGGAACGTAGAGATTGGTAAAGAAGTCCATCAGCCCTGGCGTGAGAGCCGATCGGCGGGCCGTGGCGTCAGGCACAACCTCGTAACGACTCGCAAAGTCGAGAGCGGGGTAGGCCATCACCTGCAAGCTTATGACAAAGTCCATGCGCTCTCTCGCCAAACAAGAAAGAGCTGCGGCAATGGTGCCACCAGCGCTGAAACCGCCTACCGTCAATCGCGTTGGATCGAGGCTAAGCGTGCTGGCTGAAGTGACCGCCCATTTGACAATTTCATAGCACTGCAAAATCGCTGCCGGATAAGGATGTTCCGGCGCCAGGACATAGTCGACATTCACTACGGCACATCGTGCATGGTGCGCGAGGTAACGGCAAATTCGATCATCCTGCTGCGGGTAGCCGGCGACAAATCCTCCACCATGGAAGCTGAAATGGACCGGCAGACTGACGGTATCACTGTCTTGAGGCCGATAAATTGTGGACCGCGCCGTCCCATATTTGGTGGGGATTGAAAGCCGGAATCTTCGAACAGGGAGCTTCGTGATGCCGATAGATTTGTCTACCCCGGCAATCAGGGGACACAATACCCGCAGCAACATAACCTGAACCCGGCCCGAAATGGTCACGCGTGCGATTTCGGGTTGAACGACCGCCGCCTTACTCACGATTGCCCAGGCCAATAAGCTCACGGATACGGCGAATAGACCCATCGACAAAGCAGCGCATTGCCACCAATTCATCGTAATTCTGTCCTTGGTTATTGTCGGGGCCGATTCTGTGTAATCTTCAAATTACGAATTTTCATTCTCGGATTTCAGGCTTGTGAACTCTCCATCTACCTCCGCCGATGCTGGGCGGGTCGATGGAGCGCAGGCGGATAGCAGGAAATCGGATCTCGAGACTGCGTTCCCCGGGCCGTGATCTCGGCATCCTGCGCCGGTGCGCTCATCGCTACAGGTGAAGTCTCAAGATCGGGCCAACCGTGCACGGGTTAATCGGTACAGGCCTGCGACCGCCACTCTGACCGACGGGACCGCCGAAGGCGTCCATGTAAGACCAGTGAAAGAATCGGGGTCGTTAGGTCACACCGCCATTTCCTGTCCCGGGAACATCTTCGGGTTGAGGTCATGCGGCCAATTGCTTGAAGATATTGTTCCGCTGAATTGCCGAAGAACCGCCGATTATTGGCAGCAGAAGCGCATCGCGTACGTACCGCTCGACGTCGAATCCTTTGACGTAGCCGTATGCCCCAAAGATTGTTTGACATTCGAGAGATACGGTCTTGGCGACCTCCGTCGCGAAGAGTTTCGCCATGGAGGTCTCCTTGGCGCAGGGAAGCTCCTGATCGGCGGTCCAGGCGGCCTGGTAGACCATCAGACGCGCCGCCTGAACCTGGGTCGCCATGTCGGCGAGCTTGTGCTTGATTGATTGGAACTGGGAAATTGAGCGGCCGAATTGGCTGCGTTGATGGGCGTACTCCCAGGCATCCTCGAGGGCGGCTCGGGCTACGCCCACGGCGATGGCTGCGACCTCGATTTTCTCGACGTTCAAGCCGGTGCCAGTAATCATATTCCAGCCCTGGTTCCAGGCGGCCTCGCCTCCGAGGAGATTATCGATCGGCACTTCGACATTATCGAAGATGACATCCGTCGTCGCGGCGCCCTTCATACCGAGAGCGTCGATGGCGGAGATCGTCACGCCGTTAGTATTCGGCGGAATCAGGACGATCGAGAGATTGCGATATCGCTCCTCCGGACTGCCGGTGCGGACCAGGGCGAAGATGTAGTCGGAGATCGCCGACCCGGAGCAGAAGCGCTTCTCACCGTTGACGATCAGGGTATCGCCGCGTCGCTCGGCACGTGTCTTGACGCCCGCAAGGTCGGCGCCGACATCGGGCTCGGTCCAGCCGTAGGCGAAGAGCAGGTCTCCGCTGACCACCCGCGGAAGCAGCTCGCGCTTTTGCTGTTCCGTCCCGCATTCGACAAGATTCATGCCCGCATAGCAGGCGGCCATGATGTACGGTACGGATACGGCAAGGCTGCGGCGGGACAGCTCTTCGATCGTGATCATGGCGCCCAGGATATTACGCCCGACCCCGCCATATTCCTCTGGGATGGTAAGCCCCATCACCCCAAGCTCAGCGAGTTGCTTGAAGACGTCGCGTGGAAAGTGGTTCAGCTTGTCCCAGCTGGCGGCCGCCTGGCGCGGCATCCGGTCCTCGATGAAGCGGGAAAGCGTATCGCGCAACGCGCGGATTTCGTCTGTTTCAGCAAAATTCATTCTCGGACACCTCGCTGCCGAAGGCAGTTGATCGGTTGATGGAAATGTTCGGAAGCCGAAGGCTTGCGAGCCTCATGTGGTCCAAAGCTCGGTCTCACGCTTGAGCTCGATGCGCGCGATCGAGTCGAGATGAACCTCGTCCGGGCCGTCGAAGATGCGCATCGAACGGCTCATCGACCATTGGTGGGCAAGGCCGAAATCGTCACTGACGCCGGCACCGCCGTGCGCCTGAATCGCCCGGCTGAACACGCGTTCGGCCACATGCGGCGCGAGGACTTTGATCTGCGCGATTTCGGATCGGGCGGCCTTGTTGCCGACCGTGTCCATCATGTGGGCCGCCCTCAGGACGAGCAGGCGCGCCTGCTCGATCTCGATGCGCGACCAAGCGATGTTCTCGCGGATCGAGCCCTGGTCGGCGAGAGGCTTGCCGAAGGCGACGCGCGCCTTCACGCGGGCGATCATGGAATCGAGTGCGCGTTCGGCGTAGCCGATGGCCCGCATGGCGTGATGGATACGGCCGGGGCCAAGCCGTCCCTGCGCGATCTCGAAGCCCCGCCCTTCGCCGAGGATCAAGTTGGACGCCGGCACACGGACCTGGTCGAAGGCGACCTCCCAGTGGCCGAAAGGCGCATGATCGTATCCGAACACCGGCAGCGGGCGGACGATGCTGACACCCGGCGCGTCGGTTGGAACCAGAATCATCGAGTGCTGCGCATGCGCCGGCGCCTCGATATCGCTCTTCCCCATGACGATGAGCAGTCGGCAACGCCTGTCCCCGGCGCCGGACGACCACCATTTCCGGCCATTCACCACGTAGTCGTCGCCGTCGCGGCGTATGCTTGTTGCGATGTTCGTCGCATCCGACGAGGCGACCGCAGGTTCGGTCATGGCAAACGCGGACCGGATCCGTCCATCGAGCAAGGGGACGAGCCAAGTCTCGCGCTGCGCGTCGGTGCCGTACCGATCCAGCACTTCCATGTTTCCGGTGTCCGGCGCGGCGCAGTTGAAAACCTCCGGTCCGATCCAGGAGCGTCCCATGACCTCGCACAGCGGCGCGTATTCGAGGTTCGTCAGGCGGGGGCCGCGGTCGCTATGGGTCAGGAAGAAATTCCACAGGCCCTGTGCCTTCGCCCTGGATTTCAGCGTCTCCAGGACGGGCGGAATATCCCAGCGGTCCGTCTGCGCCTGGTGCTGGGCGGCAAAGGTCTTTTCAGCCGGATAGACCTCGGCGACCATGAAAGCCTCCAGGCGGGCCTTCAGGTTCTTCACTTTATCGCTGAGCTCGAAATCCATGTGACGGCGTTCTCCCTTAAGCGCCTCAGGCGCGGTGCTTGACGATGTCCCATGCGATCGCGGCGAGGGGGCCGGCGGACCCGCCCACGAGCAAGGCGTCCGGATTGGCTGCGGTCTTGTTGACGGCCCGGTGGTACACGCCCTGCAGGATGGCGGCCGACCGGAACATCGCGAACGCCAAGTAGAAGTCCCAGTCGTCGATGCGGTCGCGGCCGGTGCGCCGGCAATAGGCCGCCACATAGGCGCTCTCGCTCGGGATGCCGAGCGCCGCGAGGTCGAGCCCGGCCAGGCCGCGCAAGCCCGGCATGTCCGGCGCGACATGGTAGACGATGCAGTTGAAGGCCAGGTCGGCCAACGGATGTCCGAGTGTTGCCAGCTCCCAGTCGAGAACGGCTGCGACGCTGTTTTCCGCCTGATGCAGAATCAGGTTTTCCAGCCTGAAGTCCCCGTGGGTGATTGCGGTTTCGTCGGTTGCCGGCATGTTCGCCGGCAACCAGTCGATCAGGCGGTCGATCGCCGGAATGTCGTGCGTTTGCGCCGCCTCGTACTGTCGCGTCCACAACCGGATCTGGCGTTCGATATAGCCGCCATGCTTTCCGAAATCCGACAGCCCGGCTCCCGCCCAATCGACGGAATGGAGCCGCGCGGCCGCCGCGTTCATCGAATCGTAGATGGCGGCGCGGCTCGACGGATCCTCACCGGGAAGCGATGCGTGGCGGGCGACAGGGCCGGCGACATGCTCCATGACATAGAACGGCGTGCCCAGGATGGCCGGCTGCTCGCACAGCAGCAGCGCTGCGGGAACCGGCACGCCCGTCCCGGCAAGAGCGGACAGAACGCGGTATTCGCGCTCGATCGCATGGGCGCCGGGAAGCAGCGCGCCGTGGGGCTTCTTGCGCAGGACGTAGCTTCGCCCGGGTGTGGTCAGAAGGAATGTCGGGTTGGATTGTCCGCCGGCGAACTGGCGGACGACCAGCGGGCCGCGGAAGCCGTCGAGGGCATCGGCGAGATACCGGGCGAGCGCGCCCACGTCGATCTCGTGGCCGGCCCTGATGTCGGTCAGCTCTGATCCGGTCATGATGCGGCCCGGCGGAAGAAGGGCAGGGAGAACTCGCCGTCACCGACCGCTTCGAAGAAAACCTCGACCGGCATGCCGGCGACAATGTCGGCGGGTGCGATGCCGACCAGATTCGCGCAGATGCGCGGCCCTTCATCGAGCATGATCAGCGCAGTGACGTAGGGCACCTGGTCGCCGAAGATGTCGCGCGGGATGCCGATATGGACAACGATCCAGCTGTAGACGGTGCCGCGCCCCGTTGCCTCGACCCACTTGGGCTCGGCAGGCGGACAGTCCGTGCAGTAGCTGGTCGGCGGAAACTGGTATCGCTCGCCGCATTTCTGGATCAGCAGTTTGCCCTCCCTGCAGGCGTCCCAGAAGCGTCGCGATTCGACATCCGGAATGGGCAATGGACGCGTCGGCATCGTTCAGTTCCGCAGTATGAGGGCGCTGCCGCAGGTCATCGCGCCTGCGGTCGTCAAGCCGATCGACGCATCCGGTATCTGCCGCGCTCCGGCCTCGCCGCGGAGCTGCTCGACCGCCTCGATCACGTGATTGAGGCCGTGGATATAGGCCTCCGAGAGGAGGCCGCCGTTGGTGTTCAACGGCATCTCGCCGTCGGCGGCGATGCGGCCGTTCTGGACCCAGGCGCCGCCTTCGCCCGGCTTGCAGAAGCCTAACCCCTCGAGCGCCATCAGGACGCTGTAGGTGAAGCAGTCGTAGATCTCGGCGAAATCGAGGTCGCCAGGACTGATTCCGGCACCGTTCCAGAGGTCGTTTGCGAGATAGCGGAAGCAGTTGTGGGAGTGATCCGGCCAGCGCAGCAGATCGAAGAGGTCCTCGCCCTGATCGGGTCCGCCGCCATAGACCGCCGACATGATGTAGACCGGTTTCTTGCGGAGGTCCCTCGCCCGTTCGGCCGAGGTGACGAGGACCGCGCACGCGCCGTCTGTCTCGAGGCAGATATCGAACATGCGGAACGGCTCGACCACCGTCTTCGCGTTCAGATATGCCTCCAGGGTAAGCGGTGTCCGCACCATCGCGCGCGGGTTGCGCATCGCGTTCGCCCGGAATGTGGTGGCAATCGTGCCGAGCTGCTCCGCCGTCAGGCCGTAGAGGTTCATATAGCGCCGGCACCACATCGCCATCGCCTGGGCGTAGGTCATCAGGCCGAACGGTGCGGTGTATTGCGTGATCCCCGCCGCGCGCGACGCATTGCCACCGCCGCCGAACCGGTATCCGGAGCGCCCATTCATTGCGCGAAAGCACAGCACGTTCGTCGCCATGCCGGCCTCGATCGCAGCAGCGGCGTTGGACACGATCAGGTTGGCGGCGTTGCCGCCCGCATAGAGGTCGACCGCCCACTTCACGTCGGGGATGCCGAGCTCCGTCGCGACGGCGATGCCCTGGGCGCTGTCGCCCATATTGAAGCTGCAGAAGCCGTCGATCTGACCCTTGTCGATGCCGGCGTCCACGATGGCCGCGAGGCAGGCCTCCGAGGCGAGGCGGCGGACCGTTCGTCCGGAGTTCTTGGAAAAATCCGTGTAGCCGATCCCGGCGATCGCATACTTGTCCCTGAGCGTCCAGGTCATGGCAGCCTCATCGTTGAGTTGTGCCGAACGCAGGACGCCGCTTGTCGCGGAAGGCATTCAGGCCTTCGATCGGATCGGCTTCCGTCGTCGCGTATCTGTGGACCAGCTCGATTTCGGCACGCAGCCCGCTTTCGAGGTCCGCGCGGATCGCGGTGTTGAGCAGGTGTTTCGCCTTGGCGACCCCGACAGGGCTCTTGTTCAGGATCTTCGCCACGAGCGCGTCGACGGCGATCTCGAGCGCTTCGTTCGGATGGACCTCGTTGACGAGCCCGATCCGCTCGCACTCCCGGGCCGTCAGAAGATCGCCGGTGAACATGAGATGCTTGGCGCGGTGCGCGCCGACAGAGCGCCACAACCGGATCGAGCTTCCGGCGCCCGGAAGCTGTCCGAAGTTCAGGTGGCCGTCGCCAATCCGCGCCTCTTCCGCAGCGACCGCGACGTCGCATGCGAGCAGGAGTTCCAGGCCGCCGGCCACGCAGACTCCGTTGATCGCGGCGATATAGACGGCCTTGGATGTCTCGATGGCGCTGAACAGTTGGTAGAAGTCCTCCATGAAGCCGCGGAAGTCCGGAGGCGTGCGGAACAGGGTGAGGTATTTCTCAAGATCGCCGCCTGCCGAGAACGAACCGCCGCTGCCCGTCACCACGACCGCCATGAGGCCGTCAACGGTCTCCAGCTCCCGGACCGCCGCGAGCAATTCGCGCACGGTGTCCCAATCGAGCGGGTTTCGTTTTTCCGGGCGGTTGAGCGTGATGGTTGCCCGCCGGCCCGAGACGGCGACCACGATATTTTGGAAGCTTTGCACCATGCACCCGATATGCCGATGTCAGGACGCGCCGAGAGCTGAAGACCTCGACGGCATTCCTTCGCCGAGCCCCGACTATAGCGCTCGTACTTTGTCCAGTGCAAGATAGGTGAGCAATGAGCCAATGCTCATTTTTAGATCTTGCGACGCGACCTTTCTCGAGCGATGGCCGATTCGCCGCCTTTCTTCATGGATCTGACCGTCTTGCCGCATATCGGTTTGATCGACAAGGCCAGGTGGTATGCCGGAAAAGAGCCTTTAATCCTAAAAGTCAGTGATGGTAAGAATGCCGATATCATGAGAAATGAGCAGCTGCTCATTTAGTATTGCATCCGGCGGGCCGGGCGACTAAGAATGCGTCGAGCCGCTGCGGTATGACGGGCGAGAGGCTGGTCCGCTCAGGACGATGCCGGGCGGCTGCCGCGGATGGGCTGGTGGGAAGCCAGCTCCGAGGATGCCGGGATCGCGTGGGTGTTCGTCGCCGTTCGAGCGGACAACCGACGGCGCGATCCGGTCCGCGAACAACGGCGATGCGGCTCGCGAAGCGATCATTGAAGGACTGAGTGGCGGGAAATGGCGATATCGAAGAAGACGGTGAGGATCGGGGTCGGCAGCGGCTGGGCGGGCGACCGCATCGACGCGGCGCGCACGCTCGTCGAGCGCGTGGACCTGGATTTCCTGATGCTCGAAGCAATGTCGGAATCGACCGTGTCGAGCGCGCGCGAACGCATGCTCGCGGACCCCAATGACAAAGGGTTCGACCCGCTTCTTGAGGAGCGCATGCGCTCTGTCCTGCCAGCGTGCCGCGCTAAGGGAACGAAGATCGTCTCGAACCAGGGGTGGGCCAATCCGGAGGCTGCGCGCGACAAGGTGATCGAACTCGCCCGGGACCTTGGAATGCATGGTCTGAAAGTGGCGTCGGTCAGTTCCAACGATCTCGGCGCGAGCGTGCTGGAGCTGGGCGACGTGCTCTTCGATACGGGCGAACCGCTGGCGAGCCTGAAGGGCGAAATCATCGCGGCGGAGCCCTACATGGGAGCGGAGGGCGTTGTCGAGGCGCTCACTCGCGGCGCCGATGTGGTTCTGACCTCCCGCATGTCGGACAACTCGCTCGCGATCGGGCCGCTGCAATACGCATTCGGCTGGTCGGACATTCGCGAAATCGCCGTCGCGGCGGCCGTCGGCCATATGCTGGAATGCGGCATCACCGGAATTTCCGGCGGGTTCATGGCCGATCCGCCGCGGCTCGACGTGCCCGGATATCTCGATGGGATCGGCTTGCCCTTCGCGGAGGTGCAGGACGACGGCGACGTCGTCTTCGCGAAGACGCCCGACACGGGCGGGTTCGTGTCGCGCCTCGGATGCCGCAAGAAGCTGATGCACGAGATCGGCGACGCCGCCAACTATTACGACCCCAATGTCATCGTCGACCTTGCCGCGATCGAGTTCGACGAGATCGCCCCGAATCGCGTCCGCATGAGCAACGTCAACGGGCGGCCCAAGCCGCCGACCCTCAAGGTGAATATCGCGACCCGCGAGGGCTACATGACCCAGGACTTCGCCTTCTTCGCCGGGCCGCGCGCCCTGAACCGTGCCAAGGCTGCGGCCGCCGTACTCGAGCACCGCGTCAAGGAACGGGGGCTCGCGGTCGAGGATCTCGTCATCGAGTTTCCCGGTCTCAATGCCGTGTTCCGCGAAGCGACACCGAAGGACAGGATTCCGGATGACCCCTGGGAGGTCTGCATGCGGTTTGCGGCACGGGCGCAAAGCCGTGCCCCCTTGCTGGCGTTGCTGAACGAGTTCGACGCGAACGGGCCGAACGGTCCCTTCGGGACGGGCAAGGGTATCCCGGCGCCCGACCGGATCCGCAATGTGGTCGGCATCTCGTCGACTCTCGTTCGCCGGGAAGAGTTCAAATTCAATATCGCTGTCGAGGAGGTCTGAGCCATGACCAAACGCGTGACGCTTGACCAGGTCGCGATCGCCCATTCCGGCGACAAGGGCGATACCGCGAATGTGGCGGTGATTCCGTTCCGCTACGAGGACTACGACTTCCTGGAACCCCAACTGACGGCAGCCCGGGTGCAGGACCTCTACGGCGCGACGGTCAAGGGCGAGGTTAAACGATATCTGCTGCCCGGAACGCGGATCATCAACTTCCACCTTCTGCAGGGCAATGGCGGCGGATCGTCACGATCGCTGATCGTGGACCGCCACGCGATCGCCCGCGCCGCTCTCATCCTGTCGATCGACGTCGAGGTGCCCGATGATTGGGAACCGGCGCAGATCGACAAGTTCGGCCGCGTCGAGCACTGACGGCGCATCTACGTCACGGCTGAGGCCCGCTTAAGCCAATTGCAGCTGATCTTGAGGAGGACTCCATGAGCGCGTTGCGGTTCACATCGAAATTTCATGTGCGCCCAGGGAAGGGCGATGACTTCCGCAAGGCTGTCGAAGACATCGCGTCACTCGTGGAGGCGAGCGAGCCGGGAACCGTCATTTACGAGTTCTATGAAGCGCCCGGCGGCGGATCCGGCTTTGTTCACGAGCATTACCAGGACTCTGACGCTTTTCTGGCGCATGTCCGTAACACGGGCCATCTGTTCGGCCCTCTGATGCAGGCCGCCGAATTCAGCGACACCATCATCGCCGGCAGTCCGTCGGACGAGGTGCAAAAGATGTTTTCCGGCGGGGACGGTCATGGCGCTGTCGCGTTCTTCGCGCCGATGCGCGCCCGCCCGTAACGCAGCCTTCGGTGGGACGTCCCGCCGCACGAGGTCCACGCATTTCCCCTGCGTTGGACATGCCGCCTTGCGCGGTTCCTCCCCAACTCCCCTCGGCCGCGCGCGCTGCTGCGACCGAGGGGGCCTTTGGGCAGGCACCGACGCATGCGATTTAATAGGCTCTCGTCCAGATGCAGGTTGGATCCGGCTCATATCGCCGGCCCAAGCGGAGATCATGCCGTCGGGCACCATGAGGGCGAGTTTCTCGCCGCGTGGGGCGCGGGCAGTGAGGCTACAAGCATGAGGTGCTGAGCCATGTCATCTCTCGATGCGGCATCCAGCTTCCTGCAGCGGGCGAAAGTGACGAAATCCATTGCCGAACTCCGCAGCCTGCTCGAAGACGGGACAAAGGAAATCGGATTTCGGTACTTCGCGCTTGTTCACCATGTCGATTTCCGGCTGAGCTGGGAGCAGTCGCTCCTGCTGCACAACTATCCCGATGCCTGGGCCGCCCGCTTCATTGCGGAGGGCCTGCATGTCGAGGATCCCATCCACCAGGCGTGCTTGCGGTCCAATGTCGGGTTCGCCTGGACCGAACTGTCCGCGCTCATTCCATTGACGACCCGGCAACGCATGATCCTGGACACGGCCTCGAAGCACGGGCTGCGCTTCGGGTTCACGACGCCGGCCAACGTGCCTGGAAAGTACGGCTCCTGCCCCTTCGCCGCGGAAGCGGGGCCGCCGCCGCCCCCCCAGAACCTGATGCTCGCCCAACTGATCGGCGGTTTCGCCTTTCAGGCGGCGCGTCGGATCCGCCTGCTCGAGCCCGCGACGCCACGCAGTCCGGTCCACCTCACACCGCGCCAACGGGACTGCCTCCTGTTCGCCATCCGCGGCAAGACGGACTGGGAGATCAGCCGTATCCTCGGCTTGAGCGAAGAGACGGTGAGCCGGCATCTCGACATGGCGCGGGCACGCTATGGCGCGGTGAAGCGGCTGCAGCTCGCCGCGCACGCCATCCTCGACGGCGAGGTCAGCCTGCTCGAAGCGCTCGCCGGTCAAGTACCGCTTAAGCGGAAATAGGCGTTCCAGGGAATATTTGATTGCCTCGTCCCGGTTTCAGCCGGGAGGTGAGCAATGATCGATATAGTAATCGGGAAATATCAACAGAATTTCAAGGGGAAAATGGAGGCGATGTTTGCCGAGCGGAAGCTCGTCTTTGTCGACCTCCTGAAATGGTCCCTACCTGTTACCGACGGCCGCTATGAAATCGACCAGTTCGATGATGCTGATGCGGTCTATTTCATCGCCACCTTGAACGACGGCACCCATCTCGGCTCGTTGCGGCTGCTGCGCACCGACCGGCCGCATATTCTCGGCACATTGTTTCCGCATCTCGTCGAGGGTCCGGTCCCCGCCGGGCCGGATACCCGCGAGGTCACACGCCTTTGCCTGGCGCCGCGCCTGCGCGCAGTCGAGCGCCGGTTGGTCCGCAACCAGCTGATCTCGGCAATGACCGACTATGCTCTCGCCAACGGCATCCGCACGCTCACCGGCGTGGCGCGCACCGGCTGGCTGGCACAGATCCAGGCCATGGGCTGGCGGTGCGAAACGCTCGGCGCGCCAAAGACTGTCGATGGGACGATGACGGGCGCCTTTCGCATCGCGATTGAACCCTCCACGCCGGATAATCTGGGGCGCACAGGCGTCTATGTGCCGGCGACCAACCGGTTCTTCGTTCCATACGATGGGGCACAACCGGCACCGCCGTCCGGCGACGCAGTTAGGTGGTCGATGCGCCTGCTCGCGGACGGCTATTGCGTCATCCCGGACCTCGTCCCGCCGGAGACTGTGCAGACGCTCAACGCCGACCTCGATGCCCGTTTCGCTGCGACTCCCTTCTGCGACGGCGGCTTCTACGGACCGCGCACCAAGCGGTTCGGGAGCCTGCTCAAGCGCTCCGCGACCGCCGCCGTCCTCGTCCAGCATCCCCTGATCCTCGGGCTTGCGCAGGCTGTGCTCGGCCCCTGGTGCGACCGCTTCAACCTCAACCTGACACACCCAGGGCTCGCGGTTGGTGGGCACCTACGATTCTGTAGTCGCGTTCGGCCAGAGCAGGGCGCTGCTGGTCTGGCAGCGGATCATCATGCCGGACGGATCTTCGATCGTGATCGACAATCTGCCGGCGACCGACACGGCAGGCTATGCTGGGCTGGAAGACAAGGTCGATTTCCATACTTGGCAGCTGCTGAAGGGCGTCGCGCTGTCGACGCTGCTTGGGACCGGGACGCAGGTGACGTTCGGAAGCTCGCAGAGCAACCTCGTGCAGGCGATCCGTCAATCGACACAGGAAAGCACCAACGAGGCGGGGCAAAGGCTGGTCGAAAAGACGATGAATATACAGCCAACGATTACCATCCGTCCTGGTTGGCCGTTGCGGGTCATCGTTCATAGGGATTTGGTTTTGAAGCCTTATGGCCGACCGGAGGATGTGCCGTGACGGAACTCAAGCTGCCAAAATTGCCTGACCGAAGCGCCGTGAAAATAACAATCACGGCTTCGGCAGATCTGAACCGAGACCTGCAGGAATACGCGGATGCCTATGCGGCGGCATATGGGGCGAAGGAAACTGTGCCTGAACTCATTCCTTATATGCTCTCGGCCTTCATCGCTGGCGACAGTGGCTTCAGGAAGCTGAAAACAGGAAAACCTTAGCGGCCGGCATAGCGACTGGCCGCGCGTGCCTCCATGGGAATAGCGTCCGAAGGATTGTGATTCCCTCAATCGCAGCCCTTTGGACCCTTGGGCCAACGCCCGACCGATCACTGTTGGATGATCTACGATATTTGTATTAACTGCAGGAAGTCGGCCAATACCCAGGGTGGTTGATGGGAGCGCGCCAGAAGCCGTGAGCCAAACGGCAGCAGACCAACAAATTCATCAAACGACGAGGATCCGCCTGTGAGAGTCAGGCATATCGAAATTCGCAATTTCCGCGGAATCCGCTCTCTATCTTGGAGAATAAAGAGCGATTTCAATTGCATCATCGGGGCCGGCGATACCTGTAAGAGCACGATCCTGACGGCACTGGATTACGCCCTATCCCCCCGCACGTCGCTGGCCTTCGACGACGCGGACTTCTTCGATCAAGATATAAACCTGCCCCTCATCGTCCAGGTCACACTGAATGATTGGGACGAGTCGCTCGAAGACACCCGTAAGTTTTTTCAAGAATCGAAATTCGCTCAATATAAGTGCGGGCTATCCAGTGCGGGGCCAATTTCCGAGCCGGCAGATGGCGAATTCCCGGCCGTCTCCATCTCCCTCAGGGTCGACAAGTCGCTGGAACCCAAATGGTCCGTAACTCGGGGACGCGACGAGACTGAGGACCAGGATCGGAAGCCGATTTACGCTACGGATCGCGCGGTTCTCGGCCTGACGCGCATCGACCTCTACGCCGACGCTCATTTCACCTGGGGACGTAATACCGTCCTCAGCCGCCTCAGCGCTAACGCGGCCGGGAACCTAAATGATGTGTTATCGACGCTCTCTCGCGAGGTTCGCCGAAGCGACATCTCACAACACGAAAGCATCGCCGGCTACCAGACCGTTGCCGACGGGGTGAAGCAGGTCTCAATCGACAACGGCGTCCGGCTTTCCGGTCTTTCCCCAAAGATCGACATACAACGCCAGGCCACTGGCCCCGGGGCCATATCGCTGCACGAAGGCAACGTTCCCCTGCGGAATAAAGGCAGCGGATCGAAGAAGCTGATTGCGGCCGCCATGCAAATGAAATTGCACGATGGAAAAAACATCTCACTGATCGACGAGATAGAATTGGGCTTGGAGCCGCATCGCATCCGCGGCTTGCTTTACAAGCTCAAGAAGACGCCGCAGCAAATTTTCGCGACGACGCACTCACCCGTCGTGCTCCGAGAACTCAGCGCATCGGAAAACGAGTTGTATGTTTGCAAGCGTGACGCACAAGGAAACGTAACCGTCACTAGTCTCGCCACTGTCCCAGACATTCAGGGAGCAGTGAGGGTCAATGCAGAAGCGTTTCTTGGCAGCAAGATTGTTGCCTGTGAGGGGCCCACTGAAATCGGCTGCATCAGAGCATATGACAACTTTCGTTTTGATAAGAACAACCCGCCGGTCTGGACTCTCGGCACGTCCTATTTCAACTGTGGCGGGGCAGCCTCCATCAAAACTGTGTGTCCCAAACTCTCTCAACTGGGGTACCTCACGGCCGTGCTTTTCGACAACGACGCTCCCAATCATCTAAGTGAAGCCGAGTTTTGTCAGCACAGGACGAGCGGAACGCATGTGTGTCTGTGGGATACGGGGAACGCTACTGAGCATCAGCTCTTTAAGGACCTGCCTTGGACGCACATTCCGGAGCTCCTGAGCAGGATTTGCGAGAATCACGACACTTTGAACATGGCGTCAGCCCTCGATCGCATCCGAAAGGATTCTCGCGTCGCACCTTCGAATCTGGATGCTAGTCCAAACCAATGGCCCGAAAGCGCCTTGCTGCGGCAGGTGATGGGCGACATCGCGCACCATGATGGCTGGATCAAGCGGATAGATTATTCCGCCAAGGCCTTTCGCTGGGCCCTTCCCCTTTTGCCGGATACCACGACCATCAAGTCGCGGCTGGAAGCCCTCTGGACTTGGATTCAAACGCATTGAGCGACGCGGTTTGCCGAGCCATCGCCACCGCGGCGTCCGGCTATGTCGAGGCCCCCGCGGGATGCGGCAAAACGGAATCGATTGTCAGAACGGTGGGGGCGTTCTGTAATAACCCGCAACTGATCTTGACGCAAACCCATGCCGGCGTTGACGCGCCACGGCAACTCCTTCGGGCGCAACATGATAGTACCGCCAAGTACCATTGGGACAAGGTCGCCGGCTAGGGGATGGGGGGGGCCCCGACCTGCCAGGGCTGCAAGCTCGGCGGGGCTGGCAGCCGCTTTTTCCGCCAGCACCA
>CAZNNJ010000040.1:0-6904 GCA_964574305.1 uncultured Rhodospirillales bacterium
AAACCGTACCCTGTCACGTCGGTCTAAGCCTATGAACAGGCCCGCGTCGGCAGCACAGGCGACATCGATGGCGGCAATTTCGGCGAGCCTCCGCCGGCCGGTTCACCGGTCATCGCCGGTCCGTCCTTCGACAGCGACACCAGCGATTCGGTTCCCGGCCTGGACCAGCTGACCGAAGAAATCCGTATCGCGACGAACGGCGACGGCCCGTTCTCGAACCAGGCCGGATTCCTGTATTTCCATGAATATCTGAAGCTCGAAGACTTCGATTATTTCCATAACGCGGTCGACATCATCCAGCATCAGGTGCAGTCGACCGAATCGTTCGGCATCTTCGATTCGGCGAAATACAAGGTCACCGACGATTTCAGCATCGGCGCCGGCATACGCTACAGCCACGACGACAAGGATTATGCCACCAACTGCCTGCTGACCTGCGTCGTGCCGAATCCTTCGTCGCTTTCGACCAGCACCGGGGAAGTGACATTCGACGTCAACGCCACCTATGCGCTGAGCCCGGACACGAACATCTACGGCCGGATCGCCTCGGGTTATCTGGCGCCGGCATTCGATTCACGCAACGTGGAGTTCGATTTCGGCAACGCCGCGGGCGCGGCGCTGTCGCACGCCAAGTCCCAATACACGACCTCCTTTGAAGTCGGCGTGAAGTCGGACGTGCTCGACCACAAAGGGAGCTTCAACCTCACCGGCTACTACTACTATACCGACGACATGCAGCTGGTGGCCGACGGCGGCGCCAGCAACTCGACCCAGCTCCTGAACGCCAAGCGCGCGATCGGCACCGGTCTGGAGAGCACCTTCGAGTGGAAGCCGATTGCGCCGCTGTTGCTGCGCACCAGCGCCAGCTACAACTTCACCCAGATTCAGGATCCGAATCTGGAGGTCAGCCCGTGCGGCGGCGGCTGTACCGTTCTGGGAGCCATCGATCCGAAAACCGGTGGCGTCCATATCGACGGCAACCCGCTGCCGCAGGCGCCGCGCTGGATCATCGATGCCAGCGCCAAATACACGATGCCGCTCAGCGATCAGACGGAAATCTACGCCGCGACCGACTGGTCTTTCCGCAGCGGGGTCGACTTCTTCCTGTATAAGGCCGTCGAATATGACGGCCAGCCGCTGACGATCGGCAATCTGCGGATCGGCTATGTCGACAATTCCCGCGGCCTCGAGGTTGCGTTCTTCGTCCACAACCTCCTCGACCAGGTTCGGGCGACCGGCGCAATCGATTTCTCCACGATCACCGGCTTCGTCAACGACCCCCGCACCTTCGGCGGCGAGGCGCGCTTCTCGTTCTAGGCACCGCCCATCCGGGTCCCGCCATCCCGACGGTGGCGGGACCCGGTTCCATTGAAAGACCTTTCATGTCCCGTTTCCGCAATCTCGGCGCCGCCTGCGCCCTTGCCCTTGCCGTCATTGCCCCGGGCACATCCCAGGCGGCCGAACCGAAGCTGGTAATCGAGGATAACGACTATTTCGGCCCCGCCGGCTCGGACATGCAGTCGGCGCTGATCCTGCTGGCCATTCCGGCGCCGGTGAAGCTGCTTGGCTCCACGGTCGTTACGGGCGATGCCTGGCGCGACGGGGAAACCCAGATGCTGCTGCGCTTCCTTGAGGTCGCCGGCGCCGCCGACAGGCCGGTCTATCCGGGCGCCGTCCTGCCTCTGGTCAACAGCAAGGCGCGGATGACGGCATGGGAGGCGGCCTACGGCAAGATCCCGTGGAAGGGTGCGTTCAACGATCCCGGCTATCCGCCGGGCGGCTGGCACCCCAACGACCCGTACGCGATCATGACCAACCCGGCCGGCGTACCGACCGCCAAGCCGCAAGCCGAGAACGGCGTCGCCTATATGATCCGCATGGTGCACGAGCATCCGCACCAGATCACCATCCTGGCGGCCGGGCCGATGACCAACCTGGCGCTGGCGATCCGCCAAGACCCCGAATTCGCCAGCCTGGCCAGGGAGCTGGTGTTCATGGGCGGCATCGTCGACGGCAATATGCGCCAGATCACCGACAACGCCGATTTCTTCGCCGATTTCAACATGCTGTTCGACCCGGAGGCGGCGCATATCGCGCTGACCGCCGACTGGGCGAAGATCACCTGCTTCGGCTCGGTGACAATGAAGACACGCGTCGACCAGCAGCTGATCGACCGTATCGCCGCCGTCGGCACGCCCATCGCCAGGCTGATCGCCAAGTATGTCGAGAAATTCCCGCTCTGGGATGAGCTGGCCGCCGCCTATGTGGTCGACTCCTCGGTCGCGACCAAGACGGTGGACGGCTATATGGATATCGAGATCGAGCATGGCATCAATTACGGCCTGGCCCATGTCTGGCCCGAGGATTATCGCCCGCATGCCGGCGAACGGAAGGTGACGATCGTGACCGACGTCGATTCGGCGAAGCTGCGGGACATGTTTGTGAAAGCGACGAGCTTCAACGGGAACATTCCGCCGAAGCATTGATCGCTTTCCGGTCAGTGCCCCTCGCGGCTACATTCACCCCCACCTAGCCTCCCCCATCGAGGGGGAGGGACATGAAGGAATAAGCCCACCCCCTCGATGGGGGAGGGTTGGGTGGGGGTGAAATCCAGCCAATGAGCACGGAAGTCGTCGCCGACAACCTCTCTTTCCCCGAAAGCCCGCGCTGGCACGACAGCGCGCTGTGGTTCTCCGAGATCCACGCGCACAAGGTCTACCGGCTGGCCGGCGGCAGGCCGGACGTCATGGCCGATATCGGCGACCGGACCTCAGGCCTTGGCTTCCTGCCGGACGGCAGCGTGCTGGTCGTCTCGATGCTGGACCGCAAGCTGATCGCGATCGGGCGTGACGGAAAGCAGCGCACCCATGCCGATGTCTCCCATCTCAGCCGCAATTTCATCAACGACATGGTCGTGGACCGCCAAGGCCGCGCCTATGTCGGCAGCCGCAATGGGCGCGCGCCGGCGTCGAAGAGCGACAGCTTGATCCTGGCCCTGCCCGATGGCACGGCGCGGGTGCTGCTCGACGAAATGGTGAGCCCCAACGGCGCGGTGATCACGCCGGACGGCAAGAGCCTGATCATCGCCGAAACCGCGCTCGGCCGGCTGAACCGTTTCGCCATCGCGCCGGACGGGTCGCTCGGCGAACGCACGATCATGTGCGAGTTGGCCGGACGGCATATCGACGGCATCTGCCTGGATGCCGCCGGCGGGGTCTGGTGCGGCGGCGGCAATGGCGGGCTGCTCTATGTCGCTTCCGATGGATCGCTGGAGACGGTGATCGATTTCCCCGGCCGCATGGTGCTGGCCTGCTCGCTCGGCGGGCCGGACGGCCGGACGCTGTTCCTGGCGACGACCGGCATGAAGCTGATCGACAATCTCGCCTATATCGGCGCCGACCGCGCGCGCGACGCTGAGGTCAATTCCGACGGGCGGATCGAGGCGATGACGGTCGACGTGCCGGGCGTCGATCAAGACTTTTTCTTTTAGGCCTCTCGGCCAGAGAGTTAAGTAGCCGGTCCCCTCAGGGCCGCGGCAGACAATCCGTCGCCCCCGGCTTTTTCAGAGTGCTTGGGCAACTCGGTTTCGCTCGTCGATTCCATCTTGGACCGAAGACCCTGGATCAGCGTGTCGAGCAAAGCCGTCAGGCGTTCGCGAAACAGCTTTTCGTCGGTTCCGCATATCTCAACCATCCCGATTGCGCATGCCGTCAGCATCTCAGGCACGTTTCGGCCGGAGACGCCGTCAAGCGAGAGGACCTCCTTCATAAGGACCTCGATGTCCCGGTCGAATTTGTCGTAGATCGCCGCGGCGGATGCACGACATTCCGCGAGTTCTGCAATGTGGGGGGACTCCGCGACCAGCCGGCACATGACGCCGATCTGGGAATCGAGAATGCCGACAAGCCTGTCGACCAACGCGCCCGCGCCCGCCGCGGCCTCGCGCGCCATTGCCAGACGTTCGGCGCACATCCTCTCGGCCACGGCGGCGAAAAGTGCGTCTTTCGACTGGTAGTAGAGATAAAGGGTTCCCTTAGCGATCCCCGCCTCTCGTGCGATGTCGTCGATCGAAGTGCGCTTGATCCCGTATCGAACGAACAGATCAAGCGCAGCCTTGAGAATGCGGGCGCTCTTGTCCGCGGGATCGACCTGCCCGGTGCCCATCGGAAACAAAGCGCGCGCCATCGGCTGTGCGGTGAGATTCAAATTTGGCTGCCCCATAAAGAATCGACTCGATCTCGAGGTCGGCACCGACCGACGGCCATTAAAATCGTTTATACGCGCGAGCCCGCCCTTGCCAGCGGGAACCATCCATCCCGATCAGCCATGACGGCCTCCGAACACCTGAAAACCACAAGGCGATTGACCGAATGACCAATATGCCCTTATGGTCATTCGGTCAATTCACGCTCAAGCTTTCCCTTCGAACCCGATCTCAAGAGCTGAACCACCATGAAACCCTTGAATTCAATAGCACTTATCGTTGCTGTAGCCGCTGCTTCCGCCGGTCTGCCCAGGATCGCCCACGCACAGGCCGGCCTGTTTGCAAGCGAGGTAGAAGCGCAAGGAGCCTGTAAGCCGGATGAAGTCGTCTGGATCGATCTGGATCGCGGACGTTATTACCACAAAGCACAATCTGCTTACGGCAAGGGCAGCAATGGCGGCTATAGCTGCGCCAGGACTGCGCATGCCAAATACCGAGAGTCGCACGACTGACGTGTTTGAACTGACGCCGTAAACAGACCAAAGGAGGTCGCCCTCCATGAGGTCGACGAACTCCGCCAACTGGGTCCTGGTCACCGGCACTTCGACCGGAATGGGCCGCGCGACAACCTTTACCCTGGCGGAAAACGGTTACCGCGTCCTGGCCGCGGTGCGAAAGCAGGACGATATCGAATCGCTCCTGGCCGAGGCGGGGACGCGCCGGGTGGCGGGAGCCGTCGAGCCGTTCATTCTGGATGTGACGGATGCCGGTCAGATCGCGGCGGCGGTGGACATCGTCAGGGCCAGAATCGCGGCCGGAGGCAGGCTCCACGCAATCGTCCACAACGCCGGCGCGCAGCTGGCCGGGCCGATCGAGACGATGACGCTGACTGAATGGCGGTCCCAGTTCGACCTGCTTTTCTTCGGCCCGATTGCCCTTACCCAGCAGCTCCTTCCGCACCTTCGCGCCTCGCGCGGACGCGTGATCAACGTGACCTCGATCGGCGGGATAGCGCCGGGTCCGATGATTGCCGCCTATCAGGCGGCGAAGGCCGCGTTCGAGGCGGTGAGCGACTCGATGCGGATGGAGTTCTCCCCTTTCGGCGTTCATGTCTCCGCCATAGCGCCCGGGGCCATTTCCACGCCGATGCTCAACCGGTCCTCCGACCAGCTCAACAGGCTCGCGGATGCCCTGCCGAAAAGCCTTCAGCCCGTCTATGCGGATACGCTGCGGGCATTCGCGAAGACCGTCGCGTCCGCCGACAGGCTTTCGACCTCCCCGGCAAAGGCATCGCTGACGATCCTCCGGGCGGTGACGGCGCCCCGTCCCCGAACCCGTTACCTGATCGGGACGGACGCGAAGCTCGTCGCGTTCCTTAAGCGCAACCTCCCCGACCGTTGGATGGATGCGATCACTTTCCGGCTGGTTGGTCTGCCGCGGGAGGTAAAACAGCAGGAGGGAGAGTAGGAAGGCCAACCACGGGGTGGAGCTATGTTCGCAGGGTCTGCGCCCCGGTCAAGGACGCACGAACTTACAACCTCAAGTGGAAATCGGACCGGTGATGTCGGGAATGCCCCGGGCTTCCAGCAGATTGGCCCGCCGCTCCATCCTGGCGGCCTGGTTCTTCAGCCGCGCGCGCAGCTTCGGGTCCGATACCACCCTGGCGATCGAGAGCGCCAGCCTGGATCGGGCCCGGCATTGGGCTGCGTTGAACAGACGTTTCGGTTGTGGACCGCGTTTCATATGAATTAAACGCGCGACCACAACGTTTGTTTCAACTTACAGGCGAACAGCCTACTCCGTGCACTTCTTGCCGGACTGTGGATCGCAATCGCCGAAGCCCAGCACCTCGACCGTGATCAGCGACGGCAGCGACCGCGCCATCGTCTGGGTACCGCGGCTGGCTGCGGCGGCGACGGAGTCGAGCGCCGCCTGGCTGGCTCCGCCGGCGGTCCCGCTGGCGCTTTCCAACGCGCCCAGATTGACCGCGCCTGCCTGCGGCACGCCGCTGACCGCGCCCAGCGAGGAAATGTTGGCGGCATTCAGCACCCGGAGCGCGATGACCGCCAGGTCGCCGGAGGAGCGCAGGCCGGCGTCGCCGGCATTCACCGTGCCGCGCGGCGCAATCAAGGCGGCCGATGCAGGCGGCGCGTCCGGAGTCGACTGGATCGTGCCGATGCCGGCGCCCGACACGAGGCCGTTCAGATTGATGGTCTGCAGGTCTTGCGTATCGAAATTGACCGACAGCGGCTTGAAGTCGACGCTGGTCTTGGCGCCGCGGCCGGCGTCCAGGTCGCCGTTCGACGACCACAGGATGATATCGCCGCCCTGCACTGTCAGGACGCGGCTTTCATTCACCAGCAGCCCGCCATCGGTGAAGGTGTCGATCACGCCGTTGTCGAGCGTCAGGATGCCCAGCGCCGAGGCGGTCAGGAACGGATTGATCTCGACCGCCTGCGAGCCGACCGTCACATTGCCGCCCGGGCCCAGGATCATGACGTCGCCGCCGACCGCCACGCTGCTCTTGGTCCCTGTCGAGAGATCGGTGGTCACGATCGTCGTCGCCTGCAGCGTCTTGATCGTGGCATGCAGCATCTCGAGTTCGCCGGTCTGGACCTGGTTCACCAGCTTGGCCCCGTCCACCCCATTGTCGGTGTAGCCATAGGATGTCGGGAACAGCGCGCCCACCGTGTTGTAGCC
>CAZNNJ010000040.1:6914-16193 GCA_964574305.1 uncultured Rhodospirillales bacterium
TGGGCGGGGCCGGCCAGGTTGGGCTCGGGGAAGAAGACTTTTTCCACGAACACGGGCTGCAGCGGCGCCGACAGCGTCTGGAAGGTCTTCCACGCGTCCGCGGGCGACTGCGCCTTCATCCCCAGCGTCTGCAGGAAGGTGACCAGATCGGGCCCGTAATTATGCGCCGAGGTCGCCGTCGCCGGGTTGATGTCGGCGGTGATCACAGCCTGATAGTCGACGCCCTTGCCGACCCCGAACAACGCTGTGATGTTGGCGCCCTCGCGTGGCAGCAGGAAGTTCTGGCCGGTCGCGAACGGATCGTCGATCGCGTTGCGATTGATGTTGTGCCCGTCGATGACCAGCCGGTTGCCGACCGTCACCGTGTTGCCCCAGGTGATGATGCCGGTGCCGGTTTCGTCGGTCGAACTCTCGGTCTGGATCGCGCCCTGGTCGGCCACGGCGGTGACGAAGGGCCCCAGATTGCGCCCCGCCTCGACGTCGAAGAAGCCTGGCCCGGCAAGGCTGAGGCCGGCGGCGTTTTCGGGCTGGGACAGGATCGGACGGCTGGGATAGAGGCCCGCCGAAAGGGACAGGGCGCCGGTATAGTAAATGTCGCGCCCGGCGAGAATCTGGGTGACATCGGTCGGCGCCAGATTCTGGCCGAAGAACGGCAGATCGACGATGTCCTGGCCGGCATGAACCTTCGCAGTCTTGGTAATCTCCCAGCTGAGCGGGAATTCGGTCAGCGCACCCGACGCGGTCCCGGAGCCGGAGGTGATATTGCCGGTTGCCGCATAGAACAGGTCCGGCGTTGTATCGCCCTGGTGTAGCAGCAGCGGCCCCAAATCCAGCGCTGACGAGTCCTGGGCCGGCCCGAAACCGGCAAGCGGCTGGGCTGGATTGAAGACCTGCTCGACGATCGACGGGCCGGTGCTCAGCGCCTGGAAGCCATAGGACAGGTCGAAGACCGAATTCTGGTAGTTCGTCGCGGACACCGTCGTCAGTGAGCCGTCGGCTAGCAGATTGAGCGTACCGGTATTGGACGGCGCCAGCTGCAGCGCGTTGGCGACAGTGACGTCGCCGCTCAGCGACACCGCCTCGAAGCTGGCGGGATAGGCGCTGTTGCCCGGGAAGGCCGAGGTGTCCGCGATGCCGTTCGCGACCTGCTCGTTCTCGATCAGCAGTAGCGGGTTGGCAAGCGAATTGACCGTCACGTCGCCGCTGACCGACTGGAGCGTCACCGTGCTCTTCTGCCCGTAGCTCGACAGGTAGAACGAGGTGATCAGCGGATTGTCGTTGCCGCTATGGTCGGCCACGCTCTGCAGCGAGATCGCGCTGACAACGCCGGCGATGTCGATCGAGCCTCGGGCCTGGAGCGTGATCGATCCGGTATCGACCGCCAGCACGGCAGAGACCGGCACCAGCGGCGAGGTCGGATCGGTGGGATCGTTCCGAACGCTGTATCCGGCTTGGACCGCTCCGCCGGCCGTCACCGTCGCCTGGCCGGAACCTTCATAGAAGGCGCCGCTGTCGATATTGCGCCCGGCGATGACCGTCAAGTCGCCGCTGGCATTCAGGTGCAGGACCGGAACGTTGGCGACGGTCACGCCCTTGCTGTTGACGACCGTCGCGGTCAGGCCGCCCGAAACTCGCGCCGTCGTCGGCAGCGAAACCGACAGCTGATTGATGTCGCGCCCGGCGACGATCCGCACGTCGCCGCCGACGCTCATCAGCCCCTGGTCGAAGCTGCCGAAATTGATCCACCAGCTGGTTTGCGAGGGCGTGAAGATCGGCCCGTTGTTGGACACATAGCCCGACAGCGCGGAAAAGACCCCGAACTCCGCGTCCGTCAGCTTTGTGCCCTGGGCGATCAGCCAGGGCGCGAAATACTGCAGGTTCGGCTGGACCGTCCCGTCGCCGGCCGTGATGGTCGGGTGCTCATAGCCCAGAATGTCCTGCTGCACCGTCACGGTCAGGTGCCCGCCATCGACCGGATAGGCCGACTGCGTTATCGGGCCGTAAGGATTGCAGCCGAAGCTGAAGCCGGCGTCGCAGGCAACGATCTGCGGCGTCAGGAAGCCGGTCGGATCGGCCGCCACCGGCACCTTGATCGTCCGGCCAGGATTGAGCGGATCGGCGACGGTCTGCAGCGTATAGCCCGGGTCCGGCAGGTCGACCGAGCTGCGGCCAGCGGTATAGACCACGCCCGGCGCCTTGGTGTCGGCCAGGATGAAATCGCGGCCGGCGGCGATGTCGATCGCCCCCGTGCCGGTGCGCACGATGGTCGGGAGGTTCATCGTGACCGGGAAGCCGTCCGAATTCAGCCCGTTCAGCGACAGGCTGGTATGGCCGGCGATGGTTACATTGCCGTGCCCGGCCAGCGCCGAGGCGCCGCCATCGGCAAAGACCGCCAGCGGGCGCACCGCCAGCGGATCGGCGCTGGCCGTGTCGGCGCCGGCGGTGATGCGGTAGGACCAGGACTGGATCGCCTGATAGTTGCCGTTCGGCCCCTGGATCGGCCCGTTCGGGTCGGCGACCAGCGGGAACAGGTCGGCGCCGGCGATCGGCGTCGGATCGGCGCCGGTCTGGGTCGGGCTGATCAGGTTGGCGCCGGCGATATAGGGTGCCAGCGGCGGGGCGTTGACGCCGGTCGCCGTCGCGCCGGTGATGATATAGCCGCCGACATTGGTCGCGACCGGCGTCGCGCCAGTGGCGGTGACGCGAGCCACCCAGTTGGCAACCTGCTGGATATAGGCCGGGTTCAGCCGGTCCTGGGTCTGGAAGAAGCCGTCGCTGATCGAGGCATTGAGGTTGACGTCGCGCGCGGCGCGCAAGGTCAGCGTGCCCGCCTCGCCGGTCGGCGAGCCGCCGACGCGGTAGAACAGATTGGTGATCTGGCTCTTGCCCTCGACGAAGGCGAGCGCGCCCTTATAGCCGGCATATTGCGGCAGCAGCTTGCCGTTCTTGTCGGTGATCACCGTGCCGGCCGGCACGGTCGTGCTGCCATTCTTGAAGGCGGTGGCGTTGGTCAGGAACCCAGCCGTGCCGGCGCCCAGATTCCAGGCGCTGGCGACGGTAATGTCGCCGTTATTGATGCTGGTATTGTTGTTGACCAGCTCGATGCCGGGCTGGAGATTCAGGACGCCGGGCGCGATCGACGCGAATTTCGCCTGCGAAGCCGCCGACAGCGCGAAGTTCTGCACGAAATCGATCAGCGTGCCGGAGCATGCGCCCTGCGTATCGCACTTGCCGTAGAAGCCACCCTGCTTGGCCGGGTCGATCACCCCCGTGAAGCCGCTCTTGCCGGCCTCGAACACCTTGAAGGCCTCGATCGTGACACTGCTGGCGCCGGTGATGGCGGTTCCGACCGTGTCGATGGCGACGTCCTTGCCCGAGCCCATCAGCGGCGCACGCAGCCGCACCGTGCCGCCGTTCGCGGCGCTGGCGGTGTTGGCCACGTCGATCTTGCCGCCGGCAAGGTCGATGACGCCGTCACGGCCCGACCCGTTGTCGCTGGCGACCTCGGTGCCGATGACGATATCGCCGCCGCGCTTGGCGGCATCCGACGCGGTCGCCAGCAGCTGCCCGTCCGCCGTCATGGTGACGCCCTGGCCGCCAAACAGCTGAATGGTGCCGCCCTTGGCGCCGGACGCATCGACCGTCGCGGCAATCGTCAGCGTGCCCTGGTCGGCGGTCACTATCACGTTCTGGGCGGTGATGCCGGAGGCGATCTGGAAGTCGCCCTGGCGGACATGCAGGTCGACCGTGTTGGTGAAGAGCGAAGGCAGGCTGGCGGTGGTGCCGCCGAGCGACCCGGCGTCGATCGACAGACTGCCGCCGGAATCGCCCGCGACCGTGCTGGCGGCGAATCCAGCATCGAAACCGGCGCCGCCGGTCGAGATCGTGCCGTTGGCGGCGGTCAGGATCAGCGACCCGGCATGGCCAGCGAAGCCCGCGGCGGACGAGATATCGACCTTGGCTCCCTTGGCGATCGCGATACCGCCCTTGTCGGCGATCAGCTGGACGGCGCCGCCGCTGGTGACGCGAGTGACGTCGAAGAAGGTCTGGGCATAGCCGTCGGCGACGATTTTCGCCTCGGATCCCAGCGTGAGATCGCCGGTCGAGGCATCGAGCGTGATACCGCCGGCCGTCGCCTGGATCAGGCTGTCATCGGCGATCGTGCCCGCGTTCAGCGTAAAGGTACCACCGATTTCGGCCCCATTCGCTGCCGCTGCCGCCTTGGACGTATTCTGGATCGTCGCCAGACCGGTGGTCGTGACGGTTTGCGCCGCGCCGCCGCTGACCAGCAGCAGCGGGCTGTCGAAAGTGAGCGATGCCGCCCCTGCCGTCAGCATGCCGCTGTCGGTGAGCGCGATCTCGCGCCGGCCGACGAAGCTGGCGCTGGCGAAGCCGGAGAGCGACTTGCCGCCGGCGCCCAGCTGAATGTCGTTGGCGATGATCTTGAGGGTCGCGGTGCCGGCGGCCGGCGTGACCGCTGTCGTGGTGCCGGTGTTGACCAGCGTCACGGTGCCGGCCTTCATCGTCACCGTTCCGCCGCCCACCCCGACCAGCGACGCCGCGTCGAGCGAGAAGCTGCTGTTCCGCCGCTGAAGCGCGATGTCGACGTTGCCGTAGAAATTCGCCACGCCCAGGCTGTTCAGGGTCAACGAATCGGCAGTCTCCAGCGCCTCCAGTGTCACGCTGTCGAGGACCAGGCCGGATTGGCCGGTGGGCGCCTGGCCGAAATTGATGCTGGAGCTGTCGATGGTGACATTCTTGACGCCGAAGTTCGCGCCGTCGGCAATGACAACATTACCGGCATCCGCCGTCAGCGACGCCCCGCGCAGCGTGGCGCCCGATCCGATCGAAACGATGCCGGTCGTCCCAGTCGCGTTCGTCCGTGTGACCGTGATCGGCGCACCGGTGGAAAGCGACAGGAAGCCGCCGTCGCCATTGACGATGAAGGCGGTCGGATCGGTGGCCGACACGGTGCCGGAAGACGCGATGACGCTGCCCGAATCCAGGATGACGCCGCTCGGCGTGCCGTCCGGGGCGCCCTTGGCGGGGGCGTTCGCCACCAGGATGACCTGCGGCGCGTCGAGCGGCGATGCGGCGTCGTTGCTGACACGGACGCTATCGGCGGTCACGGTGACGATCTCGCCGGCGAGGCCATCGGTGCGCACGCCGCCGATCAGCAGGCTGTCCACCGCGAGATTGGAAAGCTGCGTCGTATCGAGCCCGACATAGCCGGCGTCGGCGGTTGCGCCGGACGATACCAGCTGCAGGTTCGAACCGGCGATATCGAGCTCGGCGCCGCGGCCTCCGCTCGCCGGCGCCGCCTGGATGGTGGCGTCGAGCGTGATGGCGCTGAGCCCGTCGATGACGATATGGCCGGCATCCTTGGGCAGCCGCGCGGCGCTGCCCGTCGTCTGGGCCAGGGTTGCGAAATAGCTGTTGCCCGAGGTTTCGTCGATCTCGCTATATTGCCGCCAGACGGAAGAGGTCTGGACGTCGAAGAATTGCGTCCGCGCCGCCCGGGTCCCGGCGGCGGCGTTGGCGAGATAGCCGGCGACCTGGAATGTGCCGTCGGGCAGGACCGTGTTCTGGCTCGCCCGCGCATCCTGCGAGTTCGCCACGATCTCGACCCGGTAGGCGCCCGGCAGGGTCGCGTAATGCGCCGGCAGCAGCGTGTAATAGCCGGCCGGCAGGCCCGCGATCCCGGTCAGATAGACCGAGCTGCCCGCCACCGGAACCTTGTCGCCCAGTTGGCTGACGAAATCGGGGTCGACCGGCGCCGCCTTTGGATTGTAGCCGGGGATGATGGCATAGACGTTGGGGTTGTTCGCCAGCACGTCGCGCGTGCCGCCGGTGCCCTGGACGAATTCCGACGCCTGGATGTCGCCGCCGCCGCTGAGGTCGACGGTTGCGCCGGTCTGCAGATCGACCGTCTGCCCATTGATCGCGATCGATTTCTGCGGCGCTTGCGATACCGGCAGGCCGACGTTCGAATCGTAGCTCAGATTCTTGCCGTCGGCCGTCTGGCCGTATGGCACGGTGAGCCCGTTCAGCGACACCGATGTCACACTGCCGGGCGCCAAGGTCACGCTGCTGGTGACGACCACCGGCGTATCGTCGCCCTTGCTGAGGTCGGCGCTGGTCTTGGCGCCGAGACGGATCGTGCCGAGGGGGGCAAGAAGCGTGCCTTCCTGGTTGATCGAGACCGCGTCGACCGTCACCTGACCGCCGGCCGATAGCGGCGCCGCCGCGGCCTTGCCGTTGCCGAGGATGGTGATCGCGGAGGTGTTGCCGGTCGCCTTGAGCGTGAAGTCGATATCGGTGACCGGATAGACCTGCTGCGCCAGCAGGGTCAGGTCGCCCGCCGTGACCAGCACCCCCGCCGGCAGCGCGCCGGGTTGGTTATTGCTCGGCAGATTGGCGACCGCCATGCCCAGCCTGAGGTCGCCGGTGCTGATCAGGTTGACCGCGGCGACACCCGAGAAGGACAGGTCGTTCCCGCCGGCGCCGCCGGCGTTGATATCGATCATGCCGGCAGTAGCCGTCAGTACGCCGGTCCCCGCCTGGGCGCCGGCCGCCCCGGCCCCCTGGAAGGCGATATAATTCGCCGACAGGCAGACATTGCAACCGCCACCGGTCGTCGAGGGGTTGGCAAGCGCGACGGTCGACGCGTCGATGATCAGGCTGTTCAGCCCGGATATCGAGACGTCGCCGTTGAACTGCACCGTCGCCGGCGACAGCGCCCCCTGCGTCGTGCCGGCGGCGAGCGTCAGGTTGGCGATACCGGAATTCAGCAGATGATCGGCTTGGAAAATCGCCTGCCCGGCAAGGGATTTGAGATCGCTGGTCGGGGTCAGCGTGGTCGGGACGACGCTGCCGCCGCCGACGACGGTGAGCGCGCCGTTGTTGATCGGCAGGCTGACCTTCAGGCTGCCGCCGTTGCCCAGCGGCGCTCCGGGATTAGCGGTGATGCTGCCGTCATACAGCAGCGTCGAGGCGGTGAGGGTGATCGAACCGGCGTCGCTCCACAGCGGCGTCGGCGCATAGACCGGGGCGGAGGTTCCGCTGCCGCTGTCCTGGCGGACATCGAAAGTGGCGGCGGCGCCCGAGACATTGATCTGCGAGCCTGCCACGGCGACGATGTCGGAGGTGGCGTCCAGCGTCGCGATCGTGACGGTTCCGCCGGCCAGGACCTTGCCGATATCGAACTTCGGCTGGCGAACGTCCTGGACTGCCACGCCGGACGCGTCGAGCACGCTGCCCGAGCCCAGCCAGATCTGCGAGTTGGCGCCGCCCGTCAGCGTGATCGATCCGGCGGGGGCGTGGATCGCCCCTTCGACATCCATGACCGCGTTCTGGGGCGCGATATTGCCGACCAGGCTGCCGTCGATCGCCACCGTCGCCTGCAGGCGACCGATGGCGGAGAGGCTGATCGCCGCCCCGGGATCGCCGTCGATGACTGCGCCAGTGCCGATCGAAAGCGCCGTCTGCGGCGGCAGCGGAGTCACGTCGGCCGGCGGCGAATACGGCGCCGACGGCAGTGGCGCGAGGGTGGAGCTCAGCACCAGGTTGACCGGCGAGCGGATGAACTCAGGCAGATAGCCGACGCTGGCGACGGTCTCGATCGCCGTGCCGGTGGGCAGCGTGAGTAGCGAGGGCGCCGCCACATAATTCTGCTGGTTGAGCACCATATGTGCGCCGGGCGCGACCGTGAGGCCGCCGACGACGGCGAACAGATCGTATTCGCCGAAGCCTTTCCCGGTGAAGAAACTGTCGGGCAGCGTCACCGCGCCGCCGCTTCCCGACGGTCCGTCGCCGGCGACGACCTGGATCGACGGCGCCTGGATCGTCAGCTTGCCGCCGGACTGGAACCCATAGGCACTGACCATCGAATCGAGCGCATCGGCGGTTCCCGACGCGGTCGCGGCCGCGCCCTGGAACACGATCGTGGCCTGCGGCACGCTGGTGGTCGGCGCGCCGCCCGCCGATGCCTTGAAGCCTGTGGCATAGGTTTCCAAGGTCAGGCTGCCGCCCTTGCCGACCGGACGGCCGCTCGAATCGGTCTGCAGCTGGCCGTTGACGCCGACATGGCCGCCACTCGACAGGTCGATGCGGGCGCCGGAATTCAGCACGATGTTGGCGGTGATATCGACCAGCGCCACGGTGCCCAGCCCGGCCAGCCCCGTGCAAGCGGTCGTCGAGCAGGCGCTAACCGCGGTGTCGGTCTTCAGGCTGACCGACCCGCCGTCGACATAGGCGGCGCCGGCCAGCTGCTCCAGATCGGCGCCGCTGTCGTTGGTCCACAGGCCGCGGACATCGAGCACGGCCCCCGAACCGATCGTCAGGTTGAAGAGATTCGGCGGCTGCGGGTCGCTGAGCGTGATAGATGCGTTGTTGGCCAGCGTCGAGGTCGTTTCGAGCGAGATCGAGCCCGACCGGGCCGTCAGGTTGCCTTCGACATCGATGCTGCCGGCCTTGAGGCTGATCGAGCCGCCGGGTACGACCGAGACGTCGGCATCCTGCGCGACAATCAGGTTGCCGGAGAAATGCATCGTGATGTTGCCGAAATTCGCCTGGGTCAGCGTGTCGGCCGAGATCGCGGTATCGGTCGTGTCCGAAGTGGGGAGCGTGCTGTCGACGGTGAAATTCGCCGGCAGCGCCGTCGGGTCGTTCGAAATCGTCAGGTTGGTGAAGCCGGACACGTTGAGGAAGCCGGCGCTCGGCATCGCCGTCGGCGAGGCGAGATCGGTATTCGCGGTCGTGGCGGAGGGACGGATTCCGGCCGAGGCCTGGCGCTCGCCGACGATGACGCCAGCGACGAATTTGCCGTCCAGCTGATAGGTCGAAGCCTGGGCGGGATTGCCGAGCGTGATGCCGCCGGCATCGTGCCCCTCGACATAGCCGGGCTCGTAGACGCCCTGGGAGAGCAGCGGGTTGACGAAGCTCTGGGTGGTGTTGGCGCCCCAATGCGGATGCGTGAGGCTGGCCATGCCGGCGACCCCGACATAGGTCTCCAGCGGGTTGGCGTTGGCGATATCGACGATCTTGCCGTCCGCCGTCAGCAGCTTGCTGGTGTTGACCACGCCGCCCGTATACTGGACGTAGCCGCCCGAGACATCGATCGTCGATCCCTGGCGCAGCACGATCTCGTCGGCCCGCGACGAGGTGATGGCGACCCGGCCGCCGGTCGTCAGCAGCTGGTCGAGGGAGAGCGGCACGTTCTGGGCCAGCTTGGTCACATCGGCCAGCGGCGTCCCGACCCAGGGCACGCCGTCGATCGTT
>CAZNNJ010000041.1:0-15779 GCA_964574305.1 uncultured Rhodospirillales bacterium
GCGGGCGAGTTCGCCTCGGCCCAGGCCGCGGTCGCCGTGCTGCGGCGGACGGCGGATACTGCCTCCGAAGGGCTCGAGGCCTGGCTGCAATCGAAATCGGCGGCGTGACCTCATGAAACTCCTGCACTGGACCGCGATCTGCATCGCGTTGCTGACGGCCGGGGCGCCGGCGCGTGCCGCTGAACCCGCGGGCAAGCCCGGCCATGTCTTCATCATCGTGCTGGAGAATGAAGGCTATGGCATCACCTTCGGTCCTGCCTCGCCGGCGGCCTACCTGAACGGCCTGGCGAAGCAGGGGGCGCTGCTGACACACTATTACGGCATCGGCCATTTCAGCCTGGACAATTATCTGGCGATGATCAGCGGCCAGGCCGTGAACCCGGTTACCCAAAGCGACTGCCAGAGCTTCGTCGAATTCGTCCAGACCGGGACGGCCTCGGACGGGCAGGCCGTGGGGGCGGGCTGCGTCTATCCGTCTTCGGTCAAGACGATCGCCGGCCAGCTCGCCGCCAAGGGCCTGACCTGGAGGGCCTATATGGAGGATATGGGCAATCTCCCGGCGCGGGAGGGCGCCACCTGCGGCCATCCTGCGATCGGAAGCGCTGACAAGACCCAGCGCGCGGTGGTGGGCGACCAATATGCCGCCCGGCACAACCCGTTCGTCTATTTCCATGCGATCATCGACACGCCGGCCTGCGACGCCAATGTCGTCGCCCTGCCGGCCCTGGCCGCCGACCTGAAGTCGGCGGCGACTACGCCCAACTATGTCTTCATCACACCCAATCTCTGCCATGACGGCCATGACGGCGGCGAGGACGGGCGCAAATGCGTCGATGGCGAGCCGGGCGGGCTGGTGTCGGCCGACAAGTTCCTCGCCGACACGGTGCCGCAAATCCTCGCCGCGCCGGCCTTCAGGCAGGACGGTCTGCTGATCGTCACCTTCGACGAGGCCGATATCGACCTCAAATACGACCAGGCGACGAAGACGATGAAGCTGGAGGGCGGCGACAGCTCGGCCTGCTGCGGCGAGCAGCCGGGACCCAACATCAAACCGGGCGACACGGTCTTCGGTGGCCTGCCCGACCAGGGGCCGGGCGTCAGCGGCCCGGGCGGCGGCCGCATCGGCGCGGTGCTGGTCTCACCCTTCATCAAGCCGGGCACGGTGTCCGACGTGCCGTACAACCACTACAGCCTGCTGCGCTCGGTCGAGGACATATTCGGCCTCGACCATCTGGGCTATGCCGGGCAGGCGGGGCTGAAGCCGCTCGGGGCGGATATATTCGGGCGTTAGGTTTGAGGCTGGCTCGTTCCGAACCAAACCCGGCAAACTCGGACAAACGGTCTCCGGTCATCCGCCGACCTTCTCTACCAATGCCCCTTCCACCGGTTCCAGGCGAAGAGCAGGTTGGCGAACAAGTCGTACCCGGCGCGGGCGATATGACGGATGCCCGGCAGGCCGAGCAGGCGCCCGAGCCAGGCGTCGCCAGGGGTGCGCAGCCAGATCGCGATGGCGCAGTCGGCGCCGACATAAAGGCGGCCGTCGGCGTCGACCGCATGAAGGCGGCGGCGCACGTCGTTGACGTCTGCACCGAGGTGCCGGAGCGCGTCGGGCTCGATATTGATGTCGCGGAATTCCATGACGCCGGCGCGCGCGGCGCGCACGAGACGGTTGCGCTGCCAGTCGATGCCGGCGTTACAGACCGGGCATCTGGTATTGTACCAAACGATGAGGGTCGGCAGCGTTTTCACAGCCGGCACTTTATATGTCCCGCACCCAGCGGGCGAGAGCATCGGTCCGGATTAGCGGCTATGACGGCGCCCTATCCAAACTCTTATGAGCACACAGGCCAAACTCGCGACGATCAGCCCGAAAGTAACGTGCCAGCGCCACAGAAACTCTTGGCGATAGAACTCCGGGTTGGAGACCGGCGTAGCGGATAGCCACGCCGCTTGAGCCGCCCACCAGAAAACAAACATGGCAATGGCAGCGAAAGCGATGGCAAGGACGACCAGGCCGGATTTCATGCGCCCTAGCTTCGCACAGCTTGATGATCCGGAGATTTTCGGCTGATGGTCTACCGCAAAGGGTGAAGGCTGGAATAAGCACCGCGGGAACCGAACTCCATCCAGTGCGGCCTATCTGAGGGCGGGGAGCCGACCCGAGCGGGCGCATATCCGAGCATCACGCACGAGCTGTTGCGATTGAAACGGACCGCCATAACGCTCAGATCACTCTAATCCCCTGCCGCCGGAGCCCGATCATGGTCGCTCAACTCAATCACACGATCGTCTGGTGCTCGAACCAGAGCGCCTCGGCCAGGTTCCTGGCCGAGATGCTGGGCCGGCCAGCGCCGACCCGTTTCGGCCATTTCGACGTTGTCGAGCTGGACAACGGCGTCTCGCTCGACTTTGCCGACACCGAGGGCCCGATTTCGCCGCAGCACTACGCCTTCCTGATCGGCGAAGCTGATTTCGACGCCGTCTTCAGCCGCCTCAAGGATCGCGGCCTCGACTACTGGGCCGATCCGAGGGGGAGCCGGCCCGGTGAGATCAACCGCAACGATGGCGGGCGCGGCGTCTATTTTCGCGATCCGGACGGCCATTACCTCGAAGCGATCACCCGGCCTTACGGCAGCGGCGGCTGAGCGAGGGGCTGCACCTAAGCCGGCAGGCGATACCGTGCCTTGAGCTGGATCGCCGCCGCAGAATAGGCGCTGTCGATCTGCGCCGCGATCGGCTTCAGATCGTCATAGGCGCCTTCGTTGTATTTATGCTCCAGCGCCTGGGCCAGGGTCGCCACCTCGGTGATGCCGAGATTGCCGGCGGTCGAGGCGATGTCGTGCGCCATCCGGCGGGCCGCCGCGGCGTCGCCGGCGGCGAGCGTGCGGTGGATTTCGGCCAGCCGGTCCGGCGTCTGCTCCAGCAGCATCGCCGCCAATTCCGAGACCTCGTCGCGCCCGATCTGGTCTTCCAGGCGGGTGAGCACCCCATCGTTCAGCGCGGTCGCCGAAGCTGTTTCGCTTGCCGGGGCGGGGGCGGACGCAGACCCTGCGGCGGATTTCGGCACCAGCCGGGCAATCGCCGCGGCGAGCGCATCGGGATCGATCGGCTTGGTGACATGATCCTGCATGCCGGCGGCGATCACCTCGTCGCGGATGCTTTGCAGCACATGGGCGGTCAGCGCGATCATCGGTGTCTGGCCGCGCTTGGCTGGCAGCTTGCGGATGCGCTGCGCCGCCTCGATGCCGCTCATGCCCGGCATCTGCAGGTCCATCAGGATGATGTCGAAATCGCCGCCCGCCGCCGCCGTCACCGCCGCCATGCCGCTCTCGACGATGGTGACGCGATGGCCCCATTTCTTGAGCAGGGTTGTGATCAGCTGCTGGTTGATCGCATTGTCCTCGGCCACCAGGATATCGAGCGCCGGCTCGCCCATCCCCGGTTTGGCCGTCGGCACCGCCGCGGTGGTCGGGCCTTCCAGCCCCAGCACGCGGCATAGCGATTCGATCAGCGGCCCATGCTTCAGCGGCTTGGCCAGGAAATCGTCGAACCCGACATGGCGCGCATCGTCACTCGGGTTGGGCAGCCCGACCGAGGTCGCCAGGATCAGCTTCAGGCCGGCGAAGGCCGGTGCCGCGCGGACCAGGCGGGCCAGCGCGATGCCGCTGACGTCGGGCATGTTCTGATCCAGGATCGCCACGTCATAGGGCCGGCCCTCGGCCGTGGCCTCCTTCAGCGCCGGCATCAGGTCGCTGGGCTCGGCCACCGTCGTCGCCAGGATGCCGCTCATTTCCAGCTGGCCGGCGATGGCCCGGCGGTTGATCGCCGTATCGTCGACGATGATGACCCGCCGGCCCTTGAGCAGGTCGGGCCGGGCAAGGGTCGCGATGGCGGGCTCGCTCTGCGCCTTGGCATGCCGGACGGTGAAGCGGAAGGTGGTGCCCTGGCCGACGACGCTTTCGACCTCGATCGTCCCGCCCATCAGCGCCACGAGCTGTTTCGAGATCGCCAGCCCCAGCCCGGTGCCGCCATAGCGGCGGGAGATCGAGGTGTCGGCCTGGACGAATTTGTCGAACAGAAGCTGCTGCGCCTTTTCCGGGATGCCGACGCCGGTATCGGTGACCGAGATGCACAGCGTACCTTCGCCGTTTGCCGCCGGCCTGGCGCCGAGCGTGATCTCGATATACCCGATGCTGGTGAATTTGATCGCGTTGCCGATCAGGTTGAGAACGACCTGGCGCAGACGCGCCGGGTCGCCCCGCACCCAGTGCGGCACCTCCGGATCGATCACGGCGGCGATCTCGAGCCCCTTGCGCTGCGCCTGCACGGCGAAGCTGTCGAGCGTCGCCTCGACGACGGTGGCGGGCGAATAGTCGACCGCCTCGATCTCGACCCGGCCGGCCTCGAGCTTCGAGATGTCCAATATGTCGTTGACGACGCTGAGCAGCGTGTCGGCCGAGGTCTGGACGCCCTTGGCCAGCCCCTCCTGCTGGTGCGTCAGCTTCGTATCGAGCAGCAGGGCGTTCAGCCCGATGATCCCGTTCATCGGCGTGCGGATCTCATGGCTCATCGTCGCCAGGAAGTCCGATTTGGCGCGGTTCGCCGCCTGGGCGTCGTGCGTCAGCTGCCGCAGCTCGGCAGCCGCCCTGTCGCGCTCTTTCAGGTCGCGCGAGGCCTGCATCAGCAGCAGCACGGCCACCAACGATGCCGCGCCGGCGAGCACATAGATGATCTGCTGGACTTTCTTGCGCGCGTCTTCCTCTGCGATGCGGCGCTCAGCCAGCAGATTTTGCTCGACCCCGACCATCTCGGCGACCCGGTTGCGGATGTCGGTCATCACCGTGCGGCCGATACCGGTGTGCTGGCCGTTCGCCACCTCGTCGCGATGCCCGGCTTTCACCAGCGATACCCCTTGCGTAAGCAGATCGATCTTCGACTGGATGACTTTCGCCAGAAGCTGCGCCCGTTCCACCTGCTGGGGATTGTCGGCGACCAGCCGCTCCAGCGCCTCGATGTCCTGGGGAATGGACTGGCGCGCGCCGTTATAGGGAACCAGCGCATCCTCCGATTGGCTCAATATATAGCCGCGTGCGCCTGTTTCGGCGTCGACGACGCCTTGGAGAACCTGCTGGAGATGCTCGATGACGGACTGGGTGTGGTCGACCCAATATTCGGCGTCCCGGGTCGCATGCCGGCTATAGATGCCGAATCCAAGCAGCAGGGCGACAAGCAGGACGATCGGGATCAGCCCCGCATAGGCGCGCAGAATTCTTGCCATCGGATGTGCCGGTGTTCGGGTCGGTCGTGCTGGATCATATCGTCCAGCCGTTTGACTTTAAATGCATGAGTAATGTGAGTTGCAACCTCCAGTAAGACGAATCCACGCTTATTTCTCTTGTAATCCGATACGGCGGCTGGACAATCGAGCCGCAATCGCCCATTTGCCGGGGCAGTATACGCTGCCCCTCAGGCCCATGCCCCGCTTCAGACTCCCGCCTGCCATCGACTGGTTCATCGTCGGCCTGATCACCGCCGTCATCCTAGCCACCCTCGTGCCCTGCAAGGGCGAGGGCGCGCTGATTTTCGGTTTCATCACCAACGCCGCCATCGCGCTTCTGTTCTTCCTCCACGGGGCCAAGCTGTCGCGCCAGGCGATTTTCGACGGAATCGGCAACTGGCGGCTGCATCTGACGGTGCTCGCCTCCAGCTTCGTCATGTTTCCGCTGGTCGGCCTGGCGCTCCGCGCGGGCTTGAGCCGCTGGATCAGCGCGCCGATGCTGGACGGGTTGCTGTTCGTGTGCCTGCTGCCCTCGACCGTGCAGTCCTCGATCGCCTTCACCTCGATCGCCCGCGGCAACGTGCCGGCTGCGGTGTGCAGCGCCTCCGCCTCCAATGTGCTCGGCATGTTCGTCACGCCGGTGCTGGTCGGGTTCCTGTTGGCGAGCGAGCTGGGCCAGCACGCGGCCGGCGGCGGCGTTTCGGCCGGCGCGGTCGGCGGCATCCTGCTGCAGCTGCTGGCGCCCTTCATTCTCGGCCATCTGTCGCGGCCGCTGACCGCGCCCTGGATCAACCGCTACAAGCCGATCGTGAACGTCGTCGACCGCAGCTCGATCCTGCTGGTGGTCTATACCGCCTTCAGCGCCGCCGTCGTCGAAGGCCTGTGGCACAGGCTGTCGGTCGGCGACCTCGTTCTCGTCGCCCTGCTGGACGGCGCCGTCCTGTTCTTCGCGCTCGCGGCCACCACCCTCGGCGCCCGCCGGCTGGGCTTCAGCCGGCCGGATGAGATCGCCATCGTCTTCTGCGGCTCGAAGAAGAGCCTGGCCTCGGGCGTGCCGATGGCCGGCGTACTGTTCCCGGCGGCGACGGTCGGGCCGATGATCGTGCCGCTGATGATCTTCCACCAGATGCAGCTGATGGTCTGCGCCGTGCTGGCCCGCCGCTATGCGCAGGGCGAGGCAACGCCGAACGCCGTACCTCGTCCGGCATCGCAATCCGGCGCCTAAGGCCCGGTCGGCAGCAAGGTGCTCGATTTCACCGGCTCGATGACGACATAGGTCCGCGTCTCGCGCACGCCGGGCAGGCGGGCGATGCCGTGACCGAGGAAGCGGCGATAGGCGTCCATGTCGGCGACGCGCACCTTCATCAGATAGTCGAACCCGCCGGCGACCATATGGCATTCGACGATGTTGGGGTCGGCCTGGGCGGCTTCCGCGAATTTGTCGAACACCTCCGCCGTCGGCCGGTCGAGCGAAACCTCGACGAAGGCCAAGAGCCCCATCTCCATCTTCTCTGGGTTCAGCAGCGCGACATAGCCGTCGATGAAGCCGTCGCGCTCCAGCCGGCGGGTTCGCTCCAGGCAAGGTGTCGGGCTCAACCCCACCTTGGCGGCGAGGTCGACATTGGAGATTCGCCCGTCCGCCTGCAGCACGCCCAGGATATGGCGGTCGATGCGGTCAAGGCTCTCCAGTGTTCTGTTCGGTATCATGGCCGAATCTCCAGCAGGAAATCGCGTGATGATATCATAGGGCAGGCAATTCGGTGGGATATTCTGCGGGTTATCAGCTACATTCCCGTGGCAAACTGAACTGGGAACACAGCGAGGGCGACCATGGCCGCAAAGCGGATTTTCGATCTCGGAACCTATGAGGGCGATGCGGGCCGTGCCGCTATCCGGGCGCTGCATCGCGAGCCGGAGGCGGCGGCCATCGGCCGGCTGCTCCAGGCCTATGCCGTGCCGGCGGAGACGCGGGGCGCCATCACCTCCCATGCCGCCCTGCTGATCGCGGCGATCCGTCGGCGTGATAGCGGCGCCGGGCCGGTCGAGGCGCTGATGCACGAATACGACCTGTCGAGCGACGAGGGGCTGGTGCTGATGATGCTGGCGGAGGCGCTGCTGCGCATTCCCGACGCCGCCACCCGCGACCTCTTGATCCGCGACAAGCTGGCCTCGGCCGACTTCGCCAAGCATATCGGCGCCTCGCCCTCGGTCTTCGTCAACCTGTCGACCCGGGCGCTCGACATCACCGGCCGGGCATTGCGCGCTGCCCAGGAAAAGAAGATCTGGCCGCGGCTCGGCGCCCGCATGGGCGAGCCGATGCTGCGCCAGGCGATGCTGCGCGCCATGGCGGTGGTCGGCGGCCATTTCGTGCTCGGCCGCACCATCGACGAAGCGCTGTCGCGTGCCCGCGCCAATGAGAAGCGCGGCTTCCGCCATTCCTATGACATGCTGGGCGAGGCCGCCCTGACCGATAAGGACGCGCGCCGCTATTACAAATCCTACGAGGCAGCCATCCACGCCATCGGCGCGGCCAATGCCCAGCGCGGTCCGATCGAGGGGCCGGGCATCTCGATCAAGCTCTCGGCCCTGCATCCGCGCTATGAGCTGAAGAAGCGGAGCAGGGTGCTCAGCCAACTATACCCGCGCATCCTCGAGCTGGCGGTGTTGGCCAAGAGCTATGACATGGGCTGCACCATCGATGCCGAGGAGGCCGACCGGCTCGACCTGTCGCTCGACATCATCGGCCGGCTGATCCATGCGCCGGAGCTGAAGGGCTGGAACGGGCTGGGGTTGGCCGTGCAGGCCTATTCCAAGCGCATCCTGCCGCTGATCGACTGGCTGGTGGCCGAGGCGGAAAAGGCCGGCCGCCGCCTGATGGTGCGGCTGGTCAAGGGCGCCTATTGGGACAGCGAGATCAAGCGGGCACAGGAACAGGGGCTGCCCGATTATCCGGTCTATACGCATAAGGACGTGACCGACCTGTCGTACCTGGTAGCGGCAAGGAAGATGCTGGCAGCGGGCGACCGGCTCTATCCCCAATTCGCCACGCACAATGCCGCGACGGCAGCCGCGATCTGCGCGTTCGCCAAGGGCCGAACCGACTATGAGTTCCAGCGCCTGCACGGCATGGGCGAGGCGCTGCACGACCTGCTGATGGAGGAGGGGCGCGGCGTCTCCTGCCGCATCTATGCGCCGGTCGGCGCGCATCACGACCTGCTCGCCTATCTCGTGCGCCGCCTGCTGGAGAACGGGGCCAGCGGCTCCTTCGTCAACCAGCTCGCCAATCCGGACGTGCCGATCGCAGTGCTGGCGCGCGACCCGGCGGCGGTTGTCGCCAGCCTGCCGCCGGCGCGCATTCCGCTGCCGCCGGCGCTGTACGAACCGGAGCGCAGGAACTCGCTCGGCTTCGATTTCGGCGATCCGGCGGCGCTGACCGAGCTCGACCGGTTGCTGAATGCCGAGCCGCTGGGCGAGGACGATGCCGGCCCGGTGGTCGGAGGCGTCAGGCGGCCCGGCGAGGGCGTGCGCACCATCCGCGATCCGGCCGACCGGAATCAGATCGTCGGCCTCGCCCATGAGGCCGGTCCGGCCGATATCGAGGCGGCCCTGGCCGCCGCCGTGCCGGCGCAACGGGAGTGGGAGCGTATTCCTGTCGATGTCCGCGCCGCCTGCCTGGAGCGCGCCGCCGACCGGATCGAGGCCGACCGCGCCCGCTTCATGGCGCTGGCGATGCGCGAGGCCGGCAAGAGCCTCACCGCCGCCGTCGCCGAGGTACGGGAGGCGGTGGACCTGCTCCGCTATTATGCCGCCTCGGCGCGCAGGAGCCTGGTCGCGGTCAAGCTGCCGGGCCCGACCGGCGAGACCGACGAGCTGATCTATGCCGGGCGCGGCGTGATGGTGGCCGTCTCACCCTGGAACTTCCCGCTGGCGATCTTCCTGGGCCAGGTCGGCGCCGCGCTCGTCGCCGGCAACGCGGTCATCGCCAAGCCGGCCGAGCAGACCCCGCTGATCGCCGCCCGCGCCGTCCGCTTCCTGCATGAGGCCGGTATCCCGCATGGCGTGCTGTCGATCCTGCCGGGCGACGGCATGAAGGTTGGCGCCAGGCTGGTGGCCGACAGGCGCGTCGCCGGCGTCGTCTTCACCGGCTCGACCGCCACCGCCCAGGCGATCAACCGCGCGCTCGCCGCCCGCGATGGCGCCATTGCGACGCTGGTGGCGGAGACCGGCGGCATCAACGTGATGATCGTCGACAGTTCCGCCCTGCTGGAGCAGGCTGTCGCCGACATCATGGTCTCGGCCTTCGACAGCGCCGGCCAGCGCTGTTCGGCTTTGCGCTGCGTCTATGTCCAGGATGAGATCGCCGACGACCTCACCGCCATGCTGGCCGGCGCCATCGCCGAGCTTCAAGTCGGCGACCCGGCGGACCTGTCGACTGATATCGGCCCGGTGATCGACCAGGAGGCCCTGGATGCCCTCAATGCCCATGCCGGCAAGATCGGCAAGCCGTTCGCGGTCGCATCGGTCGATGAAACCGTGACCGGCAGCGGCCATTTCTTTGCGCCGCGCGCCGTCTGGATCGACGGAATAGCGTCGCTGGGCAAGGAAGTGTTCGGTCCGTTCCTGCATGTCGCGCGCTATCAGTCCGACAGGCTCGATCAGGTGCTCGAAGCCATCGGGGAGACGGGCTATGGCCTGACCCTGGGGCTGGAAACGCGCATCGACGAGACGGTCGAGCGGGTCCGGCGCAGTGCCTGTGTGGGGAATTTCTACGTCAACCGCACCATGATCGGCGCGACTGTCGGCACTCAGCCGTTCGGCGGCGAGGGCCTGTCGGGCACCGGGCCCAAGGCGGGCGGCCCCAACTATGTCCGCCGGTTCGCGACCGAGCGGGTGGTGACCATCAACACGACGGCGGCCGGCGGCAACGCCTCGCTGCTGATGGCGGCGGCGGAAGCGGCCGGCTGACCGCTTCCGCCTTAACGACGATCAATCGCCGCCTTGGGTGTGGTGGTCGTCGTCTTTTCGGTCACCGTGGGGCGGACCGGCACGCCACAGTATGGAAGCTTGCGGAACGCCGAGAACGTTCCCTTCTGCAACGACTGCCATTACCTTGGCAGGATGGATTTTCGGCGGCCGAAGGCGCAGGCCGACGCCGCTTCCGGGAGGTTGAAATGCGCAGCCAACGGCAGTTTCTCGACGAATACCGCAAGACCCACAGCAACCCGACCAACGCGCTGGTCCACACGATCTGCGTGCCGGTCATCCTGTTCGCTTCGATCGGCATGCTGTGGACCCTGCCGCTCGGCCGGTGGCTGGGCCTGTCCGAGTCCATGTCGCCTTGGGTGAACGGCGCTACCGTCGTCGCGCTGCTGACCCTGGCCTTCTACGCGACCCTGTCGGTCCGCGCCGTGCTTTACATGACCGCCATCTTCGCTGTCTCGGCCGCCGTCGTGGTCGCGATGGGCAATGCCGGCCTGCCGGTCTTATGGATTTGCGCCGGCCTCTGGATCGCCGCCTGGCTCGGCCAGTTCTATGGGCACCATGTCGAGGGGGCCAAGCCGGCCTTTCTCGACGATGTCGTCTTCCTGCTGATCGGCCCGCTCTTCATCCTGGAGAAGCTCGCCCTGCTGCCGTCCGGCAAGATCGCCGGAACTGCGTCGTAAGCTACCAGGCGGTGCGGACGGTCTTGGTCAGATAGGCCGCGCCGGCGGAGCAGAGCGTCCGGAACTGGCCGGTGGCGGCGATTGCGGCCGGAGCCTCGGCGCGATCCCGTTGCTCGTAGCCAAGACTCTGAAAGAACGGGGCGGCATCGGTGGTCAGCAGGTGCAGCCGCTGGGCGCCGTCCGCGCCCGCCTGGCGTTCGAGCATCTGCGCAACTGCCTTTCCGTGCCGTTTGCCGCGCCGGTCCCGGCGCACGACCACGGACCGGATCAGCCGGTCGGGTCCCTGTCCCTCGATGCCGCCGAAGCCCACCATTTCGTCCACCGTGTTGGCGAAGCGGTAAAAGCGCCGCCCGGGCAAGGCCAGATCGGCGACCGGAAGACGGGCTTCCGCCAGCATTGCCGCCATCTCGTCCAGCGCGTCGGCATCCAGCACTCGCGCCGTCAGGACGGGCTCGCCGTCCTCCTTGAAGAATTCGCATTGCTGCGGCCGATCCAGAAGCTCCAGCACTTCTTCCGAAGGGCGGCAGAGTTTCACCCCCAGCGGCGTCACGACGATGGGGCGGTTGATCAGGATCGGATGCCGGTCGACGGCGTCGAGCAAGGCGGTCTCCCCGGCATCCTCCAGGCCCAGCGCGTCGAACGGCGTGCCTTTGCGGCGCAGGATGGCGCGTAGCGGAACGCCAATCCGCTGAACGAGGTCCAGCAATTCCGCCCGGGATGGCGGCGTCTTCAGATATTCGATGACCGTGGGCTCGATGCCGGCATTGCGGATCAGGGCCAGCGTGTTGCGCGACGTGCCGCAGGCGGGGTTGTGATAGATCGTGACGGTCATGCGCCGGCCTTTTCCCGTTGCCTCGAGGTAACCGGCAATGCCAGCGCCAGCCCGACAAGCTGCGCGGCGATGAAGCCGGGAATGTCGGCCGGCTGAATGCCGGCGAAACTGTCGGTCAAGCCGCGGGCGAGAGTCACGGCCGGGTTGGCGAACGACGTCGACGCGGTGAACCAATAGGCGCCGGTTATGTAGGCGGCGACCGCGATCGCCGTGCCCGCCTCACCATGCCGCCGCGATCCGCCGATGACCGCCAGCAAGCCAAAGGTGGCCACGGCCTCGGCCAGCCATTGCCCAGGTCCGCTCCGCGCATGATGCGACAGCTGCCACAGCGGCATGCCGAACATGGCATGCGCGATCCAGACGCCAAGGACCCCGCCGATGATTTGCGCGCTAATCCAAACAGGGGCCTGCCGCCACGGCAACTCGCCTGCGACTGCCGCCGCGAGCGTGACGACCGGGTTCATATGAGGGCCGCAGGTCAGGATCAGCGCGACGAGGGCACAGCCGGTCGCCATCGCATTGGCGAGCAGCGCCAGGCCGACATTCCCGCCGCAGAGCCGCTCGGCCATGATGCCCGAGCCGACGACGGCGATCAGCAGAAAACCCGTGGCGACGGCCTCGGTCATGACTGTCCGTGAAAGCGTCATGCCGATTTCGCCGTCCCGCATGACGATGGGGCGGCGTTGCTGGGTTCGCAGACCGGCGCGCAGCTTTGCCCGCCGCAGCAATTCTCGGTCAGATAGCCGACCAGCCCGTTCATCACGGTGAAGTCGGCGGAATAGAAGAGCTGGCGGCTGAGCCGGCGCTGGACGATCAGCCCGGCGCCCGCCATTTGCTGCAGATGGAAGGTCAGTGACGAGGGCGGCATATCCAGCCGCTGGGCGATGAACCCCGCCGGCAGCCCGTCGGGCCCGCGCTCCACCAGCATCCGGAAAACCCGGAGCCGCGTTTCATGCGCAAGCGCGTTCAGCGCGCCGATGACCTGGCCGGCATCCATGCAGCTTCTCCACATTTCGAGTTCCATCGAAATAATGAGCTGCAAACGGGCCGTCAAGGATATTTCGAGAAAGATCGAAATGATATCGCCCTTGCGGGCAGAGGGCCGGAATTGCTATGTAGAGTTATCGGGCGAACATAGTGTATGTGCGTTGTCTGCCCGCCACCGGTCAACCGAGGCTGGACCAGGCCTCAAGGGCCAAGCCTCAAGGGAAGGAAAACGCTTTATGGATCGCGCTCAACGGATCGCTATCGCCAAACGCATTCTCGATTTCAACGCCCGCGACGTCGATGAGATGGGCGAGGAGTCGTGGGAGACCGATATCGGTCGCTTCACCGACCAGAAGCGGTTCGAGTTGGAGAAGCAGGAATTCTTCCTGAAGCGCCCGCAGCTGATCGCCTACAGTGCCGACTTCCCCGAGAACGGCGACTATTACGCGACCGAGATCGCCGGCAAGCCGATCATCCTGGTGCGCAACAAGGAAGGCGTGGCCCACGCGTTTCTCAATGCTTGCCGCCATCGCGGCGTGAAGCTGGCCGAGGGCTGCGGCAATGCCAAGGGCTTCGTCTGCCCCTATCACGGCTGGACCTTCAACAATGACGGCGAGCTGATCTCAGTCCCCAGCCGCTCCGCCTTCGATCCGGAGCAGCTGATCAATCGCGGCCTGATCGCGCTGCCGCTGGTCGAGAAGCACGGCGTCGTGCTGGTCCATCCGGACCCGAACGGCCATGTCGACTATGACGAGTTCTTCGGCCCCGACATGGGCGGCATCGTCGCCGATTATCACCTGGAGGATTTCCGCCTGGTCGGCGAATACCGCGCCCCGGCCCGCATCAACTGGAAGCATGCGGTCGATGGCGGGCTGGAGGGCTATCACGTGCCCTACCTGCATCCGAACACGGTCGGGCCGATGACGCTGCGCCAGTTCATGCACCTGGATTTCGGCCTGCACCAGTCCCTGGTCTCGCCGCAGATGCAGATCCTGGAGCTGAAGGACAAGCCTGAGTCCGAGTGGCCCGAGGACCTGCCGTTCGGCTTCACCAACGCCGTTTTCCCGAACACGGTCGTCGGCGGCAGCCGGCACATCATGTTCTTCCAGCGCAGCGAGCCCGGTGAGACGGCCGGCACCTGCACCTACATCTTCCGCACCTACGGCCCGCACAAGAACCGGACCGAGGAGACGGACGCGATGGCGAAGTACATGTCCGACCTGCTGCTGAAAGTCTCGCTGGAGGAGGACATGGTCATCCAGTCCAGCGCGCAGATCCAGATGGAAGCCGGCGCCGTGCCGTCGATCATCCTGGGCCGCCGCGAGGTCAACCTGGTGCGCATGCACCAGAACCACGACCGCCTGATCGGCCACAACGCCGCCGCGGCGCTGGGCAGGAACGAGTTCGACGTGGCGGCCGAGTAAGCCGTCCGTCATAACGCACATGAAACCCGGCAGGGCGACCTGCCGGGTTTTTTGTTGCTGGTGAATGAATACTCAGAAAATGCAGTAGGATTTTGCGGACGACGTTATTTCATTTTGCTATGACTCCTGAAAATAACGCGAGGATGTCATGGACCCTGTCAGCAACACGCCGCAGCAAGGCACGATCGACATCGGTAAAATACTTGCGGCGCAGAAATTCAACCTTGCGATTCCGGCGGGAATTGGCGCTGCCGTCCTGGGGGCGGTGGTTTGGGCGGTTGTCACCGTGGCGACGGAGATGCAGCTCGGGCTGATGGCGATTGCCGTCGGCTTCGTCGTCGGGCGCGCGATCCGGGTGGTGGGGCATGGCGTCGAGCCGAAATTCGGCTATCTGGGCGCGGCCTGCGCGCTGATGGGCTGCGTCGCCGGCAATGTGCTGAGCGACATCGCTTTCTATGCCAAGATCCGCCATATCGGTTTCGGCGAGGCCCTCGGCAATCTCGACATGGCGCTGCTGGCCAAGCTGGTCGAAACTTTCTCGCAGCCGATGGACCTGCTGTTCTATGGCATCGTCGTTTACGAGGGGTACAAGTTCTCGTTCAAATACAGGCTCGTGAAGAAAGCGCCGGCTCCGGCCGCGCGGTAAGGATGTCGACCATGCGGCATTTACTGATCCTCCTGCTGGCCGCCGTTGCGCTTGGCGGGCCGGCCTTCGCCGAGGACGAGCCCAGCCTGAAGGACCTGAAGCATACGACCGGACCGGCGCATATTCCGGTGCGGGACCAAGCGGCGATCGATCTCCCGGGCGGCTACCAGTTCTATCCCGAGGCGTCGGGCAAGCAGATCATGGAGAAGATGGGCAACACCACCGACGACACGTTCGTCGGGCTGATCACGCCCGGACGGGAGGCCGACTGGTTCGTCATCGTCGAATATGAGCCGAGCGGCCATATCAGCGACGAGGATGCCAAGAACTGGGATGCGGAGAAGCTGCTGAGCGATGTCCGCCAGGGCACCGATGCCGCCAACGAACGGCGGCGCAAGGACGGTCAGGCAGAGCTCGAGGTCATCGGCTGGGCCGAGAAGCCGCATTACGACGCGGCGACCCGCCGCCTGGTCTGGTCGATCGAGGCCCGCGACAAGGGCCAGACCGACAATAGCGAGAACATCGTCAATTACCGCACGCTGATGCTCGGCCGCGAAGGCTATGTCAGCATGACGATGGTGTCGCCGCTGGCGACGGTCGGGACCGACAAGGGCTTTGCCAACCTCCTGCTGTCGAAGCTCGATTTCACCCAGGGCAGGAAATACGCGGATTTCGACGTCAAGACCGACAGGGTCGCCGAATATGGCCTGGCGGCGCTGATCGCCGGCGTTGCAGTCAAGAAACTGGGGCTGATCGCGGTCATCACCGCGTTCGCGCTCAAATTCGCCAAGGTCATCGCGGTGGCTGTGGTTGGCGGGCTCGCGGCGGTTCGCAGGCTGTTCCGCCGCAATCCCGCGGCCGTCGACCTGACGCCGGCTCAGATCCGGGCCGTCGAGGGGCCGGAAGGCCGGCCCCAACGCCGACTCGCCTAATGCCGTCACCTCGTCCC
>CAZNNJ010000041.1:15789-16159 GCA_964574305.1 uncultured Rhodospirillales bacterium
GCGCTTGGCGATGTCGATGTTGTGGACGTCCCGGTCGGCCTGCCGCCGGTCCGAATCAGGGCCGTGGAGGCGCCGAAGGCCGGGCCCCAGGGTGAACCTCAGGGTGAACCAGCACCGTGATCAAGCTGCTGCTGTTCCTGCTGTCGGCGCTCAAGCTCGGCAAGATACTGACCGTCGCCGGAACCATGGCGGTCTCCATCGTCGTCTACAGCTTCGTCTTCGGCTGGCGATATGCCGTGGGATTCGTCCTGCTGATACTGGTGCATGAGATGGGCCACTATATTGCCGCGCGACAGCGGGGGCTCAATGTCGGTGTCCCGACCTTCATCCCCTTCGTCGGCGCCTGGATCGCGCTCAAGGACCAGCCGAT
>CAZNNJ010000042.1:0-16079 GCA_964574305.1 uncultured Rhodospirillales bacterium
GTCCTTGAAGGGCGGCAAGGCGCGGGCCATCGTCGTCAATTCGGGCAACTCCAACGCTTTCACCGGCAAGGCCGGCGACCAGACGGTCGCGGCGACGGTGAGGGCAGCCATGTCGATCTTCGGCTGCAAGCCCAGCGAGGTGTTCATCGCCTCGACCGGCGTCATCGGCCAGCCGCTGCCGCCCGACGCCATCGCCTCGGCTCTGCCAGGGATCGCGAAGGGGGTGAAGCCGGCCGGCTGGAAGGATGCGGCCGAGGCGATCCGCACCACCGACACCTTCGCCAAGGCGGTGACGCGCACCGCTACGATCGCCGGTGCCAAGGTGACGATCAACGGCATCGCCAAGGGATCGGGCATGATCGCGCCCAATATGGCGACGATGCTGGCCTTCCTGTTCACCGACGCCGCCATTCCGGCCGACGTGCTGCAGCAGATCGTGACGCGGGCGGTGAAGCGCTCGTTCAACTCGATCACCGTCGACAGCGACACCTCGACTAGCGACACGGTACTGTTTGCCGCCACCGGCCAGACCAAGCACAAGGCGGTCGGCGATATCGGCGACAAGCACCTCAAGGATTTCCGCAAGGCGGTCGAATCCGCGATGGTCGAGTTGGCCCAGCTGATCGTGCGCGACGGCGAGGGCGCGTCGAAATTCGTGACCGTCAAGGTGAAGGGCGCGGCCTCTGATGGCGCCGCCCGGCGGGTCGGGCTCGCCATCGCCAACTCGCCGCTGGTCAAGACCGCCATCGCCGGCGAGGACGCCAATTGGGGCCGCATCGTCATGGCGGTGGGCAAGGCGGGGGAGAAGGCGGACCGCGACCGGCTCGGCATCTCCGTTGGCGGCGTGCCGATCACCCAGGGCGGCCAGATCGTTGAAGGCTATGACGAGACGCCGGTCGCCAAGCATATGACGGGCAAGGACATCGACATCGAGGTCGATCTCGATATCGGCAAGGGCAAGGCGACGGTCTGGACCTGCGACCTGACGCACGGCTACATCGACATCAATGGAAGCTATCGCTCCTAAGCACTGCTTTGATGAGGCAGACGCCGCGCCGGCTACGGCGTCATGAACGTTTTCGGCCTGATCAAGCCGCGAATCCGCGTCGTCGCCGGTCACCGGATCGATACCGACCGCCTGCTGCTGCGCTCCCCCATCGCCGCCGATGCAGGGCCGATCGCCGCCCTGATGGAGAACTGGAACGTTGCCAGCTGGCTGGTGCGCGTACCGTTTCCCTATCGCGTCGAGCACGCGGCGGCCTGGATCGAGCGGTCGAACCAGGAGCGCACGGCCGGCGTCGGGTGGCCCTATCTCATTATCCGCCGCGACGACGATGTGCTGATGGGCTGCATGGACATCTCGATCGAGAGCGACGCGCGCGCCGGCACGCTGGGCTATTGGCTGGGCGAGCCGTTCTGGGGCCAGGGCTATGCGACCGAGGCGGCGAAAGCGGTGATCGATTTCGCCTTCGACATATTGAAACTCTCCGAGGTCAATGCTAGCGCGCTGCCGGACAACGACCGGTCGATGCGGGTGCTGGAAAAGGCCGGGATGACCCATATCGGCCGCCAGGTCGAGGAGACGGTCGAGCGCGGGCGGGTCGATACCGAGGCCTTCGTGCTGATGCGCAAATTCTGGCGGGGCTGATGGCGGATGAATTGAAGATCGTGCTGGTTGCCGCGGTCGCGCTGATCGATGCCGACGGGCGGGTGCTGCTGGCCCAGCGGCCGCCGGGCAAGCATCTGGCCGGCATGTGGGAATTTCCTGGCGGCAAGGTCCATGCCGGTGAAAGCCCGGAAACCGCGCTGATCCGCGAGCTGAAGGAAGAGCTGGACGTCCAGACCGACGTCAAGTGCCTGGCGCCCTTCACCTTCGCCTCGCACGCCTATGAGGATTTCCACCTGCTGATGCCGCTCTATGTCTGCCGGGTTTGGCGGGGCATCGCCCGGCCGCTGGAGGGGCAGGTGCTCGCCTGGGTGCGGCCGGTACAGTTTGCCGACTATGAAATGCCGCCGGCGGATGTCCCGCTGGTCGCGATGCTGAGGGACCTGCTGTGACCGCATTCCTCTATCACATGGCCCATCGCGCCGACTGGCAGCAGGCCGAGGCGGACGGCCTTTATCATGGCTCGCCCGACGACCATCGCGACGGCTTCATGCATTTCTCGACCGCCGAGCAGGTGACCGAGAGCGCGCGGCGGCACCGCGCCGGCCAGACCGACCTGCTGCTGATCGTGGTGCCCCAGGCCGGCACCGGTCCGTGGAAATGGGAGGAGGCGCGGGGCGGGGCGCCGTTCCCGCATCTCTACGGTCCCCTGCCGGTCAAGGCCGCGGTCGGCGTGCATGAGCTGCCGCTGGGCGAAGACGGGATGCACATCTTTCCGCCGCTGCTTTAGCGCCCCATCTGAACGGCTATGCATCGCGACGTCGTCGATCTTAGGGAATTCTACCAGTCCAGCCTGGGGCAGATGGCGCTGCGCCAGGTCAAGCGGCGCATCCGCGAATTCTGGCCCGACCTGACCGGCCAGTCGGTGCTGGGCTTGGGTTATGCCACGCCCTATCTGCGCCCCTTCATCGGCGAGGCGGAGCGCGTGATCGCGGTCATGCCCGCGACCCAGGGCGTCATCTTCTGGCCGCCCGAGGGGCCGGGGCTGACGGCCCTCTCGGAAGAGGCGAACCTGCCCTTTGACGACCTGAGCTTCGACCGGGTGCTGGTCGTGCATGGGCTGGAGCCGACCGAGAACAGCCGGCAGCTGCTGCGCGAGATCTGGCGGGTGCTGGCCGGCGGCGGGCGGATGATGATCGTCGCGGCCAACCGCTCCGGCCTGTGGTCGATGACCGAGCGCACGCCCTTCGGCCATGGCAGCCCCTATTCGGCGAGCCAGCTCAACCACATGCTGCGCGACAATCTGTTCGTGCCCGAGCGCACCGCGGGGGCGCTCTATATCCCGCCGGTCCGCTCCCGCTTCTGGCTGTCGACCGCGCCCGCCTGGGAGCGGCTTGGCGGCCGCTGGTTCTCGACCTTCGCCGGAGTGACCATGGTGGAGGCGACGAAGCAGCTCTATGCCGTCAGCCCGCCGGCCGTGCCGGTGCGCCGCCGCCTGGCCTTCCCACGACCGGTGGCGGAGCCGAAGGGCATCCGGCTCGCGCCGCGCCGACTCCCCGATTATGCGGCGAGTAATTCCTCGGCGGGGCCGAAGAACTCATAATGGATACGGTCCTCGGGAACGCCTGAGCGGGTCAGCGCTCCGACATAGGCGCGCAGGAACGGGCGCGGGCCGCAGAGGAAGAAGTCGGCGTTTGCAGGCGTGTGCTCGCTGAGCCACCGGGCATCGATCAGCCCGGCCTGGTCGTGATCCGCATCCTCGGCGCGCGGCGTCTGATAGAAGGTCGTGATCTTGATGTTCGGGTTGCCGGCGGCCAGCGCGTTCACATGGTCGCCCAACGCGTGGGTTGTGCCGTCCAGCGTGCCGTGGATGTAGTGCGCCGGCAGGCCGGCATGCTGCGCGGCGATGGTTTCCAGCATCGCGACCATCGGTGTCAGTCCGACGCCGCCCGACAGCAGCACGACGGGCCGCTCCGGCTTCTCTGCTAGGAAGAACTCACCGGCGGGTGGTGCGACCTCCAGGACCGTGCCGACCGTGGCGTGGTCGTGCAGCCAGTTCGAGGCGACGCCCATCGGCTCACGCTTGACGGAGATGCGGTAGGTTTTGCCGTTGGCCGCGCTGGAGATCGAATAGTTGCGCCGGATGGCGCCGCTGCCCGGAATGTCCAGCCGGAAGGTCAGGTACTGGCCGGGCCGATGGCGCAGCACCGGGCCGCCGTCGACCGGACGCAGCACGAATGAGGTGATCACGTCACTCTCATGCCTGATCCGGGCGATCTTGAATTGCCGCCAGCCGGTCCAGCCGCCGGCAGTCGTTGCCTGCTCGCGATAGATCGCATCCTCGCGGCCGATCAGCACCTCGGCCAGGAACCAGTAGGCCTCGCCCCAGGCGGCGAGGATTTCCTCGGTCGCGGCATCGCCCAGCACTTCTTTGATCGCGCCCAGCAGCGCCGCGGCGACATGCGGATAGTGGTCGCGCAGCACCTGCAGGCCGACATGCTTTTGCGCGATCCGCTCGACCGCCGGCATCAGCACGGCCGGATTTTCGATATTGCGGGCATAGGCCAGGATCGCGCCGGTCAGCGCGTGCGGCTGCGATCCACCCTCTCCCTGATGGGATTGGTTGAACATGTCGCGGACGGAGGGGTTCTCGAACAGCCGGCGATACATTGCCTGCACGATCTGCTCGCCGTGAGCCTCGAGCGCGGGAATGGTCGCCTTGACCACGGCAATAGTCCGCTCGCTGAGCGCCGTCATGAAACGTCTCCGGTAATTTGGGTTGGGGATAGGGAAGGGTGCCTACGCCGCCGTCTCGGGGCGCCCGGCAGGGGGCAATCGGAAGAAGAGGGCGAGCTTGAGGCTCTCGGCGATGCGGGCGGCCTTCGCCTGAAGCTCGGGCGCGGCCCGCGGCACGACCTCGGCGGTAGTTTCGGCCCAGAGCTCGAGCCAGCGTGCGAACATCTCGGGCGTGATCCTTGCCAGATGCTTGTAATGGGCAGCCATCGGGTTGCCGTGATACTTGCCGCTGGTCAGCATGATCGACGACCAGAAATGGGTCAGCTTCTCCAGATGCTCGGCCCAGTCGCCGACCGCCGGATTGAACACCCGGCCCAGCGTGTCGTCGGCGCGGACCTTGGCATAGAAGCGATCCACCAGCCGGCCAAGCTCACTTTCGGTCACTGTCGCAACGTCGTTCATCGGACGCCTCATAATCATGTATTCCTTATACATGTATATGGCGGTTGTTAAACATGCAAGTGAGATGTATGTTTTAGCCGTGACCTGGGACGGAATGACGCGATGCGGCTGACGCGATACACCGACTATGCAATGCGGGTGCTGCTCTATCTGGGCACTCGGCCTGAGAAAATCTGCCCGATCGCCGAGATCGCGCGGACCTACGGCATCTCGCAGAACCATCTGATGAAGGTGGTGAACGACCTGTCAAACGCCGGCTATGTGACCAGCGTGCGCGGCCGCTCGGGCGGCCTTCTGCTTGGGCGACCGGCGGACCGGATCAATATCGGCGAGCTCGTCCGCCACACCGAGGAGGGGTTCGACCTCGTCGATTGCGCGAGCTGCTTCATCGCCCCGGCCTGCGGCCTCAACGGCGCTCTGGCCGAGGCGCTGAGGGCTTTCATGGCGGTGCTCGACGGCTACACGCTGGCCGACCTGATCGCCAAGCGGGACGGGATCGGGAAGTTATTCGCGTTGCGGCAGGAAGCTCTGGTGTCAGCCGGTCACGCGAACTGAGACGATGCGCGGCTGGTCCATTTTGTCGGTGATGAAGCCCATCGGGCCGTGGCCCGGCGCGAGTTTGTCGAGCAGCTCCATCCCGCTGATGACCTGTCCGAAGACCGTATACTTGCCGTTGAGGTGCGGCCGGTCGGCGAGGCAGATGTAAAACTGGCTGTCGGCGGAATCCGGATCTTCGTCCCGCGCCATGCCGACCGCGCCGCGCACATGAAGCAGATCGCTGAACTCCGCCTTGATCGTCTGGCCCGACCCGCCTGAACCGTCGAACTTCGGATCGCCGAACTGCACGACATGGCCGGGGGCCACCCGCACGACGGTCAAGCCATCGTAGAAGCCCGAATTGGCCAGTTCGCGCATGCGGGCAACGGTGAGCGGCGCCTTGTCGGGCCTGAGCTCGATGACGATCTTGCCGGTCTTCAGCGTGACCACCATCTGAGGCCGCTGCACGGCCTGGCCGGCGGCCGATCCAGGCAGGTAGAGCGCCAGGGGCAGGAGCATCATGGCGCGCAGAAGTGATGCTCTGGTTAACAGATGCTTGGCGATTTTGACGGTCTCCTGGGAGGCGTAGGTCGTGTGTGGACGGCCCGTAGATTGCAAGAGTTTTGAGAAGAAGATTTTGATCGTCGGCTATCGGTCGTGTGTCCGGCCTTTGATTTGCGGCGCGGAGCCGCTGGCCCAGATGGGATTCGTGATCCGGTTCCAGACGGATAAGCGGCTTCGCAAGTCGCCGACCTGGGTTGCGTGTGCTGTTGAATGCGGGGTTGCATCGGTCGAGAGCATCATATCCGCTGGTATGCCTTTTCAGCTGTTTATTTTGACCGCGTCTTAACCCCGCCGCTTCAGCAGGAACACCGCCTGCTCGCCGAACAGATTGGCCGATGGTGTCGGCCGTTTGCTCCTGACCACCCGGCCGCCGAGGCCCAGCACCACCGTTTCCTCGATCTCGATGTCCAGCGCCTTTGTCAGGTCGAGGAAATCGGCGATCGTGCAGGGGTGGATGTTGGAGGTTTCCCACCAATGCTGCGGCCGTTCGCGGTCGATCGGGGAGCGGCCGCGGAGCATCAGCGAGGCGCGGGTGCGCCAGTGGCCGTAATTCTCGAACGAGACCACCGCGTGCCGGCCGATGCGGACCAGATGCTCCAGCACCGCGCGGGGGTCGGTCATCGCCTGCAGGGTCTTGGACAGGATCACATAGTCGAAGGCGTTGTCGGCATATTCGGCGAGGTCGGTATTGGCGTCGCCCTGGATCACCGCCAGCCCGTGGGCGAGCGACTTGTGCACGCCGTCGGCATCCAGCTCCAGCCCGCGCCCGTCGACCCCCTTCTCATGGACTAGGTGCTCCAACAGCTCGCCGTCGCCCGAACCGACATCGAGCGCGCTCGTATTCGGCCGGATCATGTCGGCGATCAGCTTGAGGTCGGCGCGGATGCCGCGGCGCGGCTGGGCGGGCTTGCGCTCCGCCGGCTTGCGCTGCACGAGCCCATGCCGCTCGGCGCAGCCCTCCAGGAAGCCCTCGACGATGCGCAGCAGCTCCGGCTCGTCCAGCAGGAAGGCGTCGTGGCCCTTGTCGGTCTCGATCTCGACGAAGGAGACCGAGGCCGAGCCTGCGGCCAGCGCCTTGACGATCGCGCGCGACTCCGGCGTCGGGAACAGCCAGTCGCTGGTGAAGGAGACCAGCAGGAAGCGCACCGGCGATGAGGCGAAGGCGTTCGCCAGCTGTCCGCCATGCTCCGCCGCCAGGTCGAAATAATCCATCGCCCGGGTGATGTAGAGATAGGAATTGGCGTCGAACCGGTCGACGAAGGTCGAGCCCTGGTGGCGCAGATAGCTTTCCACCTGGAAATCGGCGTCGAAGCCGTAGGTGATGGCGATGCGGTCCTGCAGGTTGCGGCCGAACTTCCGGTGCAGCGCGCTTTCCGACAGATAGGTGATGTGCGCCGCCATGCGCGCGACCGCGAGGCCGCGCGACGGGTTGCGCTCCGCCGGCAGATAGGCGCCGCCCGACCATTCCGGGTCGGCCATGATCGCCTGGCGGCCGACCTCGTGGAAGGCGATGTTCTGCGACGAATGGCGCGCCGCGGTCGCGATCGGCAGGGCGGCGAACACGCGGTCGGGATAGGCGGCGGCGAAGGCCAGCGCCTGCATGCCGCCCATCGATCCGCCCATGACGGCGAACAGCTTGTCGATCCCCAGCGCGTCGAGCAGCAGCGCCTGGGCGCGGACCATGTCGCCGATGGTGATGACCGGGAATTTGAGGCCCCAGACCTCGCCCGTCGCCGGATCGATCTCGCGCGGGCCGGAGCTGCCCATGCAGCCGCCGATCACGTTCGGGCAGATGACGAAATAGCGGTCGGTATCGACCGGCTTGCCCGGGCCGATCATCGTCGACCACCAGCCGGGCCGGCCGTTTACAGGGTTGATGCCGGCGGCATACTGGTCGCCGGTCAGCGCATGGCAGACCAGGATGGCGTTCGACCTGGCCTCGTTCAGCGTACCGTAGGTCTCATAGGCCACGGTGAACGGGCCCAGCGCCGCGCCGCTGTCGAGCCGCATCGGCTGGTCGGCCGCGAGCGTCATGACCTTGCTGGCCACCGGCTTGGACCGAATGGGCTCTGAATTCGCAGCGAGTGACACCGACTTCATCGAATAACCATTGTTTTGCCTTTGCGTCGCACGAGGGCGGCGGCTACACACGTACAGCCTATATTGCCCCAGCGGCGCTTAAGTACAGATCACCTAATGTCTTCCCCCGACCCACGTCTCGATCTTTTGCGCCAGGATATCGACGCGATCGACACCGCTATTCACGATCTGATCGTGAAACGCGGCACAATCGTCGAGGACATCCGCAAGATCAAGAAACGTTCCGGCCCCGCCCTGCGTCCGGGCAGGGAGGCGACGATACTACGCCGTCTGGCGGCAAAACATCAGGGGGCCTTTCCACTTCCAGCCCTGGTGTGTCTTTGGCGCGAGATGATGGGCGGTTTCACCCATATGCAGCAACCTTTCTCGGCCGCGGTCTGCACCCAGGATGGCAGTGGCGGCGACCGGCTGGCGCGCGACCATTTCGGCAGCATGACGCCGCTCGTCGCCATGCCCAGCGCCGCGGCCTGCGTCCGCGCGGTGGCGGAGGGCACGGCCGATGTCGCCATCCTGCCGGTGCCGGCCGAGGGCGAGCCCGAGGTCTGGTGGCCGCTCCTGATGTCCAACGACAAGAAGACGCCGCAGGTCGTTGCCCGCCTGCCGTTCGTGCAGCACCAGAACGGCGAGCAGGTGCTGGTGGTGGCCTCCTGGGCGCGCGACCTCTCCGAGTCGGAGGCCAGCCTGGTCGCGCTCCGCCTTGGCGAGCGGACCAGCCGCAGCCGGATCATGGCCGCCATGACCGAGGCCGGCTTTTCCGACGCGGTCTCGCTGTCGACCATGGAGACCGACCCCGAGAACTGCTTCCATATTGTCGAGGTCTCGGGCGGTGTGCTGCAAGGGGATCCGGCGCTGGCTTCATTGCCGGCCAAGCTCGGCCCAGCGCTGACGGACGCGCATATAATCGGCGGTTATGCCCGCCCCCTGGTGATTTCGCGAAAGACCGGCAAGAATTAGGCGCCCAGAGCGCAATTCAGTTTACAAGAGATGAAGATGGCAGGCCCAACCCCCCAGCCGGGGATACTCGGCATTTCGCCCTATGTCGGTGGCGAATCGAAAGTCCCCGGCATCGACAAGCCAGCGCGGCTGGCCTCGAACGAGAACGCGCTCGGCCCGAGCCCCAAAGCGGCCGAAGCCTATGCGCGCGCCGCCGCCGAGCTGCACCGCTATCCCGACGGCGGGGCGATGGCGATCCGCAATGCCATCGGCGCCCATCATGGGCTGGACCCGGCGCGCATCGTTTGCGGCACCGGCTCCGACGAGCTCTTCGCCCTGCTGGCCCAATGCTATGCGGGCGAGGGGGATGAGGTGCTCTATTCCGAGCACGGCTTCCTGGCCTATCCGATCGTCGCCCGCAGCGCCGGCGCCACGCCGGTGACCGCGCCGGAGAAGGACCTGACCACCGACGTCGACGCGCTGCTGGCCATGGTCGGGCCGAAGACGAAGATGATCTTCCTTGCCAACCCCAACAACCCGACCGGCTCCTATATTCCCAAAGGCGAGATCGAGCGGCTGCTGGCTGGCTTGCCCGACACGGTGCTGCTGGTGCTGGACGCGGCCTATGCCGAATATGTCGGCCGCGATGACTACAGCGCCGGGCATGAATTCGTGCATGACCGGCCGAATGTGGTGGTGACCCACACCTTCTCGAAAATCTACGCGTTGGGCAGCGCCCGGCTGGGCTGGGCCTATTGCCCGCCGGCTATCGCCGATGTGCTGAACCGGGTGCGCCAGCCCTTCAACGTCAACGCGCCGGTGATGGAGGCAGGGATCGCCGCGCTGGCCGACACGGAGCATTTCAACAAGTCGAAGGCCCATAACGACCGCTGGCAGCCCTGGTTGGCCGAGCGGCTGAGCAAGCTCGGCTTCAAGGTCCATCCCAGCGTCGGTAACTTCCTGCTGGTCTCGTTCAAGCCGCACGATGCCGAGCAGGTGCGGCTGTTCCTCAAATCGCGCGGCGTGCTGATCCGCCAGATGGGCAGCTATGGCCTGCCGGATTGCCTGCGCATCACGATCGGCACCGAGGACGAAATCATGCAGCTCGTCTCCGGCATCGAGGCCTTTCTCTTTCAGAACGAACCCAAGCAATGAGCGACGCGATCTTTAATCGTGTCGCCATCATCGGCTTCGGCCTGATCGGGTCCTCGCTGGCCCGGGCCATCAGGGCGCATGGGCTGGTTCAAACCATCGTCGCCTGCGACTTGAGCGAGGAGGCGCGGGCCACCATCTCCCGCCTCAAACTGGCCGACGAGATTACCGACGATCCGGCGACCGCCGTCCGCGACGCCGATCTGGTTGTCATCGCGGCACCGCTGGGCGCCTATGCCGATATCGTCAGGCGCATGGCGCCGGCGCTAAAGCCCGGCGCCATCGTCAGCGATGTCGGATCGGTCAAGGGGCCGGTCGTGCGCGACCTGCCGGGGCTGCTGCCCAAGAACGTCCATCTGGTGCCCGGCCATCCCATCGCCGGCACTGAGAATTCCGGACCGGGCTCGGGTTTCGAGACCCTGTTCGAGGGGCGCTGGTTCATCATGACCCCACCGCCCGGGACCGACGAAGCGGCCGTGCGCAGGCTTGGCGACCTGTGGGCTGGCTGCGGCTCGCTGATCGAGGTCATGGATGCGCCGCATCACGACAAGGTGCTGGGCATCACCTCCCACCTGCCGCACCTGATCGCCTATACGATCGTCGGCACCGCGGCCAATCTGGAAGAGGACGCCCAGGCCGAGGTCATCAAGTTCTCGGCCTCCGGCTTCCGCGACTTCACCCGTATCGCGGCCTCGGACCCGACCATGTGGCGCGACGTGTTCCTCAACAACCGCGAGGCGGTGCTGGAGATGCTCCAGCGCTTCACCGAGGACCTGACCGCGCTGCAGCGGGCCATCCGCTTCGCCGAGGGCGACACGCTGTTCGACCTCTTCACCCGCACCCGCGAAATCCGCCGACGGATCATCGACGCCCATCAGGCGTGAACGTCGGGTCTTGTAGTAGCGCGGATATCCGAATATCTGGTATTGGATATTCGAATATTACGAGGCCGATATGCCGCTTTACATCAAGGACGAGGCTACGACCCAACTGGTCAACCGGCTGGCAAAGCTGCGCGGTCTGACGAAGCAGGACGCCGTCCGCCTCGCAGTCGAGGCCGAGTTGAGCCGGGCCAAGGCGGCGGTTCCGCTGCGCGACCGATTTGCGGCGCTGAGGAACGCGCATCCCCTGCCGCCGGCGACGGGAGAGGCGGCGGATAAGGCGTTCTTCGACGAACTGTCGGGCGATCCCTGATGATCTTCGCCGACGCCTCGGCGCTGATCGCCATCATCACCGGCGAGGCGGGCGCGGACCGTCTTTCGGATCTGCTGGAAGCGGATCAGGTTCGGCTGTGCTCGGCGCTGTCGGTCTGGGAGACGATGGCTGGCCTGTGCCGGAGCTACATGTTTTCGGTCCCGTCCGCGCGGACGCATGTCGGCCGGTTTCTCGAGACCGCCGATTTCAAGTTCGTGACCATCGGGGAGCGGGAATTCGAAGTCGCGGCGGATGCCTACGCCCAGTTTGGAAAGGGACGACATCCAGCTGGACTCGATATGGGCGACTGTTATGCTTATGCCTGCGCCAAGAACCATGGCGCGAAGTTGCTGTTTAAGGGCGATGACTTCGCCAAGACAGACATCATGCGGGCGGATGAACCGTTGGTTTAGAAGCGTCTGCGCGCTTTTCGCGCTTTTTCTCGCTGGCCTTATCGGGCCGGGCGCCTTAGCCGGCGTGACAATCGCCAACGATGGCTCGGACGGCAAGTCCGCGATCATCCGCATCCAGTCGGCGATCACGCAAGGCGACCTGCCGAGGTTCCAGGCCGCGCTGGCGCATGTCGAGCGGTCCGCCAAGGCGCGGATCAACGGCATTCCCTTCATCACCGTGGAGCTGAATTCCCCCGGCGGCGATGTCGTCGAGGCGATCGCCATCGGGCGGGAGATCTACCGCCATGCGGCCATGACGATGGTCCGTCCGGCCCAGGAATGCGTCAGTGCCTGCGTCTTCATCCTGATGGCGGGGGCGGTCCATACCCCGATTGGCGCCGCCATCGGCGTTCACAAGCCGATGCTGGTCGCTTGGCACAACATGAACTATGCCGAGGCGCGGGCGAAATATGACGGGCTGATGCGCTATCTGCGCGATTATTTCCGCGAGCTGGGTGTGGCGGACGAAGCTTACGATATCATGATGCAGACCAGCTACACCGACATGCACTACTTCACCTGGTGGGAAATGGACCGGCTGGGCCTGCGCGGCGAGGGGCCGGGCTGGCGGGCGCGTTTCGCCGAGCGCCAAGCTGCGACGGCGCTGCAGGAGGCCCGGCTGAACTGGTCGGCTGAAGCGGCGCCCACCTTGCCCAATCTAACTCTGACTCGGCCGACCCTGCCCAAGATCGACGAATCCTGGCGTGAGGTCGTCTTCATGCCGGGCGACCTGCATGGCAAGGATTACTACGCGGGCGTGAATATCGAGCCGCAGTCCGTGACGCTGGAGCCGATGGACGGCAATGTCCCGCGCCTGGACTGGAGCCCGCCGGATATCGCCGGGTTCGTCAGCCGGCTCGCCCACGCCGTCTGGAGCGTGGTGGAGCCGGGCTGGTGGCTGCTCGCCATCCTGCTGTTCGAAATCCTGCGCGCCGACCCCGCGAACTGGCCGGGCCACCCGATGGCGCGCCGGCGCGATCAGTGGCGGCTGAAGCCGTTCCGAGGCATCAGTTCAGCTTCAGCTCAGGCACCTGACCGAGCTTGATCGCACCCGCCGAGATGTGGCGGTTCTGGATGGTGAGCGGCGTATCGACCGAGGGCTTGCCGTCGGGGCCCGGATGCGAGGCGATGCCGAGCGCCAGCTTGGCGATGCTGGCGGCGCTGAGCTTGATCCAGCCGGCCGCGGCGAGGCTGTCGATGGCCTGCTCATAGCCGGTCAGATGGGCGGTGAAGGCGCCCTCCGGCTGCATGTCCCTGTCCAGCGCCAATGTGCCGTTGCCCGACAGGGTGAGCTGGCCCCATTGCAGCGACAGCGCGTTGAGGCCCACCGTGCCGCCGGCCTCCCGCCAGGCCTCGATGCCGGCGTCGTCCCACACCGCCGGCGGCTTGCCCAGCAGTTGAACATGCAACGCGGTCTGATCGATCTTGCTGCCCAGCGGATTGCCCTCCAGCGCCTGCGCCGATACGCCCATCAGCTTCAGCGACAGATCGTAGGCGACGTCCGTATCCGCCGTGGGCGTCTCGGTGGGGCGCGTGCCGTCGAACTCGACGGTCGTGACCGTCAGCTCCCGGTTCGGCGGCCCACTATCGGCGGAGGTTGGCTCGGCCGAGGTCTCGGATGCGCTGACCGTGTCGGCAGTCAGGTCCATGGTCACCGGCATAGCAGTATCGCCGAATCTGGCATGGCCCTTCAGCGTCTCGCCGTCGACGACCAGCGCCGGGCGCGTCGTGCCGGCCGGCAGCGCGATCTCGAAACCGCCGGTCGCGTCGACCTTGAAGGAGCGTAATGCCCAGGGCCGGTTGCGCAGCTTGAGGCTCTGGCTCGAGAAGCCGAAGCCGTTCGGCCAGGTGAGGCTCACGTCCTTGAGCTTGACCGAGAAGGCGAAGGGATAGCCGCCGACCGAGACCTCAGTCGGGGCGATTTTCGCTCCTTTGGCCTGCTCGCCGGCGATCCATTGGTTGATCCGTCCGGTGAAGGCATGGGCGGTGAACCACCACCATCCCGAATAGAAGACGATGGAAGCGGCGGCTGTGAGGGCGATGGCGCGTCGATTAGGAATGGGTGAGCCCCTGAGTTTCGGCCGCAACAGTTTCGGCCGCAACAGCTTCCGCCGCGACCAGGCGGTCGGTTTCGGTTTCCAGTCGCTGTTCCAAAAGCGAAAGCGCCGATTCGGGTTCCAGCCCGGGCTCGATCGGCGGCAGGAAGGAAAAGGTGACGGTGCCGCCGTGCTTACGCCCATGCTTGGGCCAGAACAGGCCGGAATTGAGCGCCAGCGGCAGGATCGGCAGTTTCAGCTCATGATAGAGCGCGGCGACGCCGCCCTTGTAATTGCGCTTGACCCCGACCGGGATGCGCGTGCCCTGCGGGAAGATCACGATCGGCCGGCCCTCGGCCTTCGCCTTCTCCGAAGCCTCCAGCATGCTGCCGACCGCCCTGCGGCCGGCGCTGCGGTCGATCGGGATCATGCCTGTCTGCTTCAGGTAACGGCCCCAGATCGGGATGCGCAGCAGCTCCTTCTTCAGCACGATCGCCGGATCGTTCAGCAGCAGGTGCAGCTTGGTCGTCTCGAAGGTCGACTGGTGCTTGGCGGCGACGATGAATGCGCCGTGCGCGGGCAGGTTCTCGCGGCCGATCACCCGGTAATCCAGCCCCAGCACATTGCGTTCCACCCAGGCGACCGAGCGCACCCAGAACAGCGCCATCTGCAGCGCGCCCTTGCGCGGCAGCAGCGGCCCGAATGCGAGAACGATGCAGCAGATGCCGGTCCAAAGGGGAAACGCGATCGAAAACGCAATACTCCGCAGCCGCCTCATCGAACCTCTAAGCGTTTTCCACCGTATGGATGAACAGATAGCGCCATTTGGCGATCAGATACTTTCCATACTCGCCCAGCAGCAATCCGAACATAGGGCCGCGCCACCAGGGCGCATTTTGCGTGGCTGACGGGCGGATCGGATTGGGGACGATCGTGAGGTCGGGCGCCTCCATTTTGAATTCGATCAGTGCCCGCGGCATGTGATAGTCGGCGGTGACCAGCCGCATGGTCTTGAATTTGTTGGCCCGCATCCAGGCGACGCTCTCGACCGAGTTGCCGAACGTGTCGCCCGCCGTGTCGCCGAGATCGATGCGGGCGGCGAGCGCGGAATCGGGCTCGGCCGAATTGGGCTGGGTGCGGTCGATCCTGAGCAGCTCGCCGACGCCGACGCCGGGATGCACGCCGGACACGAACAGCCGGTTGGCCTTGCCCGCCTCCAGCAGCGACAGGGCGCTGGAGATGCGCTCCCCGCCGCCGGTCAGCACGACAATGGCGTCCGTCCTCGATTGGTCGGCGGTCGCCTCGGGCAGATGATGGACGAAGCGCACGAAGCCCAACCCGATCGGCAGGGTCGCCGCGAACACGACCAACAGGGTACGGAAAACAAAACCGCCGAGCTTCGTCATCATGCCGGTTTTGCGATCATGCTGTTTTCGCGATCATGACAGGCGTCGCGCCTGGCCGTAGGCGGTCCATCGCGTCACCAGCATCGCCAGCAGGACCGCGCCCGCGGGCACCGAAGCGAGCACCGCCCAGTCGATGGGCTCAAGCCGAAGCTCGGACACGAACGGAATGACCGGCGGTGCCCCCTTGATGATGCCCGCGATGACCGCGGCGGCCAGCACCGCGCCGACGACCACGCCGGCGATGGTGGCGCGGAACGCGCCCGCCTGGAACTGCCCGGCGATGAAGCCGTCGGTGGCGCCCAAGCTGTGCAGCAGCTCGAGCTCGTCGCGATTGACTGCGAGCCGCGCCCGCGCGGTGGCGGCGATGGTCAGCATAGCGGTCAGCGCGATCGCCGCGAACACCGCCAGCCCCATGGCCTCCCCGGCCTCGGCGATGCGCAGCAGGTCGCGGGTCCAGGCGCCGTGATCGTCCAGCTTCGTCCCCGGCGCGGCCGTCGCGAGCTGCTGCGCCAAGGCGGTCGAGGAGGGCGGCCGATCCCGGTCGATGACGACGTCGATCAAAGTCGGCAGCGGCAGCTGGGTGGTCAGCGCCGCATCGTGCAGCCAGGGCTGCAGCAGATGGCGCATCTCGTCGGCCGGCACGATCCTGACCTCGGCGATGCCGGCCGTGGCCTTCAGCGCCGCCACTGCGCGGTCGGCATCGGCGGCGGTCGTCTCGACCGTCCAGCGATCGGACAGGGCGTGGCGCCAGGCGCTATCGACATGACGCAAGGTGGCCGCGCCGGCCAGCACCAATATGCCGAGCGCGACCATCAGGCCGGTGACGAGCCCGGAGAGCGTGCGCATCGTCCGCTGCCCCGACCTTAAAGGGGTGCCCCTCATGACGCCCGCCCCGGCCAGG
>CAZNNJ010000043.1:0-15973 GCA_964574305.1 uncultured Rhodospirillales bacterium
GGTGGGGCTGCCGCGGGCGCGCCATCCAGGGATCGAAGGCAGCGGGGGGGCTGGGATTATGCGCCCGCTCGGCCGCCAGCGCGCCGAGCGCCCCGCCCAGCGGGGTCTCGCGCAGCAGCCGCACAAATTGCTGGACGACGTCGAGCAGATCCTGGGCCAGATCGCCACTGTCATGCGGCTCAAGCGGCGGCGAGCGGTCGACGGCGGCGAGCACGAGATGCTCCTTGGACGGCCAGCGCCGGTAGATGGTCGATTTGCTGGCCCGGGCGCGCGCGGCGATCTTGGCGGTGGTGAGGCCGCCATAGCCTTCCTCGGCCAGGATCAGCATCGTCGCCTCAAGGATCGCATCCTCGGCTTCCTGGCTGCGCGGCCGGCCCGGCTGGCCCGCCCGATCGGCCGGGGCGTCGGCGGCCTGGGCCTCGTCTAGCTTCCCGACAAACATCGCCGAAAACCCGCTTCCCTGCTTGCTTGCGGCCGTGCCATCGCCATAGTGGCCGCCGGGCAGTTAACCACGTTCCAGTCCAAGGCCAAGGGGAAAGTTTCATGCGCTACAAGCTTCACGGGCGTTCCGGCCTTCGCGTTTCCGAACTCTGCCTGGGGGCAATGACCTTCGGCTCGGACTGGGGCTGGGGCGGCAATGACGAGGACAGCCGGGCGATGTTCGACGCCTTCGCCGAGGCGGGCGGCAATTTCATCGACACCGCGCATGTCTATACCGAAGGGGCGAGCGAACGGCTGGTGGGCGAATTCATCGCCGCCGACCGCGACCATTTCGTCGTCGCCACCAAATACACGCCGTCGACCGGCACCGACATCTCCAAGGCCGGCAACAGCCGCAAGAACATGATGCGCTGTGTCGAGGAAAGCCTGGCGCGGCTGGGCACCGACCATATCGACCTCTATCTGCTGCATTTCTGGGACTTCACCACGCCGATCGAGGAGATCATGCGCGGGTTGGACGATCTCGTCTCGGCCGGCAAGGTGCTGTACATCGCCGTGTCCGACGTGCCGGCCTGGCGGATCGCGCGGGCCAACATGCTGGCCGACCTGCGCGGCTGGACGTCCTTCATCGGCATGCAGGTGGAATACAGTTTGATCGAGCGCACGCCGGAGCGCGAGCTGTTCCCGATGGCGAAGGAGCTGGACCTCGGTATGACCGCCTGGTCGCCGCTGGCCCAGGGCGTGCTGACCGGCAAGTTTCTCGGTAACGGCACCAGCGAGGCGACGCGCATGCCGGCCACCCATGTCCCGGCGCGCCAGAACGAGATCGCGCAGCTGGTCGTCGACATCGCCAGGGAATATGGCTGCTCGCCCGCACAGGTGGCGCTGGCGGCGATCCGCCAGATGTCCAAATGGGGCGACATCATCCCGATCATCGCCGGCCGCAACGCGGCGCAGGTCAAGGACAATATCGGCTGCATCGACGTGACGCTGGACGAAAGCCAGCTGAAGCGCCTGGACGAAGCGACCGCCATCGATCTCGGTTTCCCCCACACTATGCTGCAGCAGGGCTTCGTGCGGGATTTCAGCTTCGGCAGAGGCAACTACGACAAGTTCGACAATCACCGCCTATAGCGGCGGCGCCTCTAAGCGAGCGCCGACCGGTCTATCGCCCCCACCGAGGTGAACCCGGTCAGCGCCATGGCGACCCGCATCTCCGCCTCGATCAGGCGGAGCATGTGGGCGATGCCGGCCTGGCCGCCTCCCCCCAGCGCATAGGCCCAGGCGCGGCCGAGAAGCACGCCCTTGGCGCCCAGCGCCAGCATGCGCACGACGTCGAGGCCGGAGCGGACTCCCCCGTCGGCCAGCACGGTGAGCCGGTCTGAAACCGCGTCGGCGATCGGCGGCAAAGCGAGCGCAGTCGGCAGGGCACCGTCGAGCTGCCGGCCGCCGTGGTTGGAGACAACCAGCCCGTCGGCGCCGAGGTCAGCCACGGCCTTGGCATCCTCCGCGTCGAGGATACCTTTCAGAATCAGCGGCCCGTCCCAGTTGGCGCGGACCCATTCCAGGTCCTTCCAGGTGACGGAGGGATCGAAATTGGCCCGCATCCAGGCGAAGAAGTCCTCGAGCCCCGTGTTGCCCTTCAGCACCGGCGCGACATTGCCCAGCACATGCGGCCGGCCGTTGAGCCCGACATCCCAGGCCCAGCCGGGTCTGACCACTGCCTGGAAGAACCGGCGGAGGTCACCCAGCGGCCCCGGCGCGCCGGCAAGGCCGGAGCGGACGTCGCGGTAGCGCGAGCCCGGCACCGGCATGTCGACGGTGAAGATCAGCGCCGAGCACCCCGCGTCCCTGGCCTTTGCCAGCAGGTCGCGCATGAAGCCGCGGTCGCGGATCATGTAGAGCTGGAACCAGAAGGGCTTGGTCACGCCGCGCTTCACCTCGGCCAGCGGACAAGCGGAAACCGTGGAGAGGCAGAAGGGAATGCCGGCAGCCTCGGCCGCGCGGGCCGCCTGGACCTCGCCGCGCCGGGCCGCGAGGCCAGCCAAGCCGATGGGCGCCAGGGCCACCGGCAGGGCGAGGCTCTGGCCGAACAGGGTTGCCGAGAGGTCGAGCGCCGAGACGTCGCGCAGCACGCGCTGGCGGAGCGCGATCTTCTCCAATTCGGCGACGTTGCCGCGCAGGGTCGCCTCGGCATAGGAGCCGCCGTCGATATATTCGAACAGGAAATGCGGCAGGCGCCGGCGCGCCAGCTCGCGATAATCCAGAACCGACGCCGCCTTCATCTTTTCTCCCGCTTCGTGCCTCTCGTGCTTTATAGCAGGCGGCCATGACCGTGAAGACGCCGCCCATCAAGACGCCCAGTGCCGCCGAAGCCTTCGCCGCGCTCGAAGCCGCCGCCGATCCGGTGCGCGCCGCCGGCGCCATGCGATATTTCAAGATCGGGCCCGGCGGATATGGCGAAGGCGACCGGTTCATCGGCGTGACCGTGCCGCTACAGCGCAAGCTGGCCCGCGAATTCCGCGCCATGCCGCTGGATGAGGCCGAGCTGCTGCTGGGCAACGGGGTGCACGAGGCACGCGGCCTGGCGCTCATGATCCTGGTGCTGCGCTATGAGCGCGGCGACGACGCCGAGCGGCAGCGCGTGTTCGACCTGTATTTAAGGAACCTCGACCGGGTGGATAACTGGGACCTGGTCGACGGCTCATCGGCCCATATCGTCGGGCCGCACCTCAAGAACCGCGACCGCGGCCTGCTCGACACGCTGGCGGCCTCACCCATCGTTTGGCGCCGGCGGGTCGCGGTGCTGGCGACATGGCATTTCATCCGCACGGGCGAACTCGGCCCCACGCTCATGCTCTGCGACCGGCTGATGGGCGACCGGCACGGCCTGATGCACAAGGCCTGCGGCTGGATGCTGCGCGAGGCGATGAAGCGCGACCAGAAGCTGGTCGAGGACTGGCTGATCGCCCGCACGCCGGGCATTGCCCGCACCACCTTGCGCTATGCCATCGAACGCCTGCCGCCGGATCGGCGGGCCTGGTATCTCGCCCTCAGGTAAGGTCGACGCGCAAGCGGCTCAGCCGGATCGTCTTGATCTCCCAGGCGCCGTTCCGCTTCTCATAGGTCTCGTGATAGTGGCCGAAGCCGCGCAAGGTCTTGTAGGGGACCGGCGCACCCTCCTGCACCCATAGCAGATCCTCCATCGCCCAGATGCCCCTGGCGGTGGTGGGGGAGACGATCTCGATTTCCGGCATGTGCCCATGATGCGTGGTAACGATGTTCTGAAGGATCGGAGCAAGAGTCTTCACATAGAGGGCCGCGCCGTGGGTGAGCAGGCTTTCGTCGCGCGTGCCGGTGGAATCACGGAAATCGCAGACCACGTCGGGCGCGAACACGGCCTGCAGTCCCGGCCAATCTTTATCGTCCATGCAGCGGAAATACCGGGCCTTCAACGCCTTGATCTCCTCGATCGCCGCCAACCGTTCCGTCAAATTCATGATCGTTCCCCTAATCAGTTGGATACAATTTTACGGTAATCCGAGTTTTACCGCATCGCGTATCTGCTGCCATGGACCGGTGAAACAAGGCGCACAAGCATACGGCCCCGAATACTTTCCGTATCGATATCGCAGCACGAACGCATTGAGGGCACACATTTTTATGCCTTGGCGAAACTTTATTTATAGACACACATCGCGAATGTATTTTATGGTCGCCGGGTCAGCACAGCTAAGACCGCGGCGAATGCCGTGGCGAAGTCGCGCAGACAGGACCGAACTCAATCTTCACTGCGCGGGGAAGAGAATGAGTCGACCGCGTGGCCGGTACTCACTGACGCTACTTGTGATCCTGTTGCTGGGCTTGTCGGGGACGGTGCGAGCCCAGACGATGCCGGCGACGGGAACAGCCGACATTCACCTCGGCGTGGCGACCTGCGCCGGCGGGCCCTGCCATGGCGCCGCCTCCACCACCAAGAAGAACGGCGTTCTCCAGAACGAATACCTGACTTGGCAGGTGCACGATAAGCACGCCAAGGCCTATACCGTTCTGGAAGGCGACCTGGGCAAGCGGATCGGCGCCAATCTGGGCATCAAGCCGACCGAATCGAAGGAATGCCTGGTTTGCCATGCCGACAACGTGCCGGCCGAGCAGCAGGGCGTGCAGTTCAAGATGTCCGACGGCGTCGGCTGCGAAGCCTGCCATGGCGGCGCGCAACGCTGGCTGGGCGACCATGTCACCGGCAAGACGACCCATGCGGACTTGGTGAAGAACGAGGGGCTCTATCCCACCGACCGCCCAGTCGACCGCGCCAAGCTGTGCCTGCAATGCCATCTGGGCGACGAGAACCATTACATCACCCACCGGATCATGGGCGCGGGCCATCCCCGCCTGCCGTTCGAGCTGCAGACCTTCACCCAGATCCAGCCGGCCCATTTCGTCATCGATGACGTCTATAAGCAGCGCAAGACCGTCTATCAGGGCGCGCAGTTCTGGGCCGTGGGCCAAGCCATGGCGCTGGAGAAGCTGGCCAAGAGCATCGCCGAGGACAAGCACCAAGGCAGCGGCGTGTTCCCTGAGCTGGTCTATTTCGACTGCGACTCCTGCCATCATCCGACGAGCAGCCTGCGCTGGCAGAAGCGGGCCTCCACGGGCCTCGGGCCGGGCATCCCGCACTTCAACGACGCCAATGCCATCATGCTGCGCGCCATCGCCGGCAAGGTGACCCCGGACCTGGCCAAGTCGCTGGATGCCGATGTCCGCGCGCTGCACCAGGCGCTGTCGGCCGGCACCGGCAGCCCGAAGGAGACCGCGAGCCGCCTCGCCTCGGTCGCGACCCAGATCGGCGACGCGCTGGCAGCGCACCAGTTCACCAAGGCCGACATGCATGACATGGCGATGGCGGTGGTGCGGGCGAGCACCGACGGCGACACCAGCGGCTATGCCGGCGCAGAGCAGGCGACGATGGCCTTCGCCTCGATCATCTACACGCTGAACGCCGACGGTTCGATCGACGCCGGCACCTATGGCGCGCTGAAGGCGGCGCTGAACCAATGCTACGGAGCCATCCAGAAGGAGGACAGTTACGACCCGGTGAAGTTCGCCGCGGCCGCCCAGGCCGTTGCCAAAGTGATGCCCTGATCATGGGGCGGGTGAGCGCGCAATGACCGAGCATTACCAAGTCGCGATCATCGGGTCCGGTCCCGGCGGGCTGTCGGCGGCGATCACCGCCGCCGAGCAGGGCCTGTCGCATATCCTGCTGGAGCGGACGAACCATCTGTCCGACACGATCTTCAAGTACCAGAAGGGCAAGAAGGTCATGGCGCACCCAATGCGCCTGCCGCTGCAAGGCAGCCTGCCCTTCGATGAGGGCTTCCGCGAGGGCATCCTGGCCGACTGGGATACGGCGGCGGCCAAGTCGGGCGCCAATATCCGGCTGAATGCCGAGGTGGTGAAGCTGACGGGGCAGCGCGGCGCCTTCGAGTTGACCCTGCCCGGCAACGAGGTCATCACCGCCGACGAAGTGATCATGGCGATCGGCCTGCAGGGCAATCTGCGCAAGGTGCCGGTGCCGGGCGCGGACCGCCCCTGGGTTCAGTATCAGCTGGACGATCCCGACGCCTATCAGAATGAGCGCATCGCCATCATCGGCGCCGGCGACGCCGGTATCGAGAACGCCGTCGCGCTCGCCTCTCATAACGAAGTCAGCATCATCAACCGGCAGCCCGACTTCTCGCGCGCCAAGCCGGGCAACGTCGCGTTGATCGAGAAGGCGATCCGGTCGGGAACGATTCGCGGCTATGCTAATTCGTCGCCGGCGCGGATCGACGACGGGGCGCTGATCCTGGATACGGCCGAAGGCCAGGCGATCGTGCCGGTCGACCGGATTATCGCCCGTCTGGGCGCGGTCCCGCCGCGCAAGTTCCTGGAAGATGCCGGGATCGTCTTCCCGAGCAAGGACCCGGCCGCGGTGCCGGAGCTGACCGAGACCTATGAGTGCAACGTCCCCGGCCTCTATATCATCGGGGCGCTGGCCGGCTTCACCCTGATCAAGCAGGCGGTCAACCAGGGGCATGAGATCATCCGCCGGATGGCCGGCGACCCGGTGCCGCCGGCAGACGAGGATCTGCTGCGGCAGCGGTTCGAGGGCGCCTTCCCAGGCGCCGCGGTCAACGATGTTCTGACCTATCTGCGCGAGCATGTGCCGGTTCTGGCCGGCCTCACGATGCTGCAGTTGCGCGAGGCGATGCTGGAGAGTGCGATCCAGCGCTTCAGGAAGGGCGATACGGTGTTCCGGCGCGGCGACTATACCAATTCGCTGTGGAATATCGCGGAAGGCTCAGCCCTGGTGATGGTCAACGAGGCGCGGCCCGACCTGGCCGTGCGCATCGGCGCGGCCGAGTTCTTCGGCGAGTTGGGCCTGATCTCCGGCCGGCGCCGCACCGCCACCGTCATGGCCGGCGACGAATCGGTGATGGTCGAGATTCCGCGCCGGTCGATGCGGCGCCTGCAGAATTCCGTCCAGGCGATCAAGGCCGAGCTGGACCGTGTCGCCATGCGGCGCATCATCCATACCGCGATGGCGCGCGACCGGCCGATCAGCGAGATCGAGGACGTGATCGCCGGCGCCGAGCTGAAGCGCTACAAGGCGTTCGAGACGATCATCGCCGAAGGCGACCCGGTCGATGCGATCTATATCCTGCGCACCGGTTCGGCGACGGTGTCGCGTGTCGATAACGGCCGCGAGGTTGCCCTCAACTATATCGCCGCCGGCAGCCTGTTCGGCGAACGCGGCCTCTTGGACGACGATGCCCGCCGGGCGGCGACGATCCGCGCCACGGTGGCGTCGGAGGCGGTGCGCATTCCGGCCGAAATCGTGCGCAGCAGCATGGACCGGATGCCCGAGCTGCGCGACATCTTCGAATCGGCGGTGCAGAACCAGCTCGACCAGACGGTGCGCAGCGCGCTGGCCCGCGCAGGCCGCCCGGAGAGTACGGGCGGCGAAGAGGTCGCCGTTTCGTCCTTCCTGGTCAATCAGGGCGTCGGCGAGGCGACCAACGCCTTCATCATCGACGAGGGCCTGTGCACGCGCTGCGGCAACTGCGAATCGGCCTGCGCCTCGACCCATGACGGCATCAGCCGGGTCAATCGCGACGCCGGCCAGCGTGCCCTGTCGGTGCTGCTGCCGGTCGCATGCCGCCATTGCGAGAACCCGCACTGCATGAGCGACTGCCCGGTCGATGCGATCACCCGCGCCCCGACCGGCGAGGTCTTCATCAACCAGCAGACCTGCATCGGCTGCGCCAACTGCCACAATAACTGCCCATACGGCGTGATCAGCATGGTCGATCCGACCTCCGGCCATATGGAGCCGCAGGGCTGGCTTGGCTGGCTGACCAACGCGGTCGGCCTGACCAAGCCGGCGCTTGTGCATCACGACCCGAATGCGCCGCACGTGACCAAAGCGGTGAAGTGCGACCTGTGCAAGGACACGGGCGGATCGCCGGCCTGTGTCGCCGCCTGCCCGACCGGCGCAGCGATCCGGGTCGCACCGGAAACCTACATGTCCTGGCTTCGTGACGGTCGGGGGCGATCATAAGCACCACCGAATCCACCTCGATCCATCGCTCGTTCCTGGTCTGGCGGGGCGGCTATTTCGGACTCGTCGCCCTTGCCGTGTCGGCGGTGGCGATCCTGGGCTATTGGGCCCACCATCCAAGCGGCATCCCCAACGGCGGCTCGTGGCTGGGCTATACCTACGGCACGGTCGGCTTCGCGCTGATCGGCTGGCTGGCCTGGTTCGGCGTCCGCCGGCGCCGCTATGGCGGTCAGGGGCCGCTGGAAGGCTGGCTGTCGGCCCATGTCTATCTGGGCCTGGCGCTGATCATCGTCGCCACGCTTCATACGGGCTTCCGCTTCCACTGGAACGTCCACACGCTGGCTTTCGTGCTGATGGCGCTGGTGATCCTGAGCGGCATCTTCGGCGCCTATGTCTTCCTGCGTTATCCGGCGATGATGACCGCCAACCGGTCGGGCGCGACGCTGAAATCGATGTCGGCCGAGTTGGCGGCGCTGGACCAGCAATGCCGCGACCTGGCGCTGAATTTCGATGACGAGACCGCCGCGCTGGTGGTCAAGGCGACGGAGGATTTCGGCGGCAGGTTCACCTGGGCCGAGGGACTGTTCGGCAAGGCCGTCAACCCGCTGGAGGGCGCGACGGGCCAGGCGATCACCCGGCTGCGCGATGAGGTCGGCGGCCCCGTCGGCGGCCCCGGCAACTTTCTGCCGGCCGAGGTCCTCCCGCTGGTACAGGCGCTGACCAAGCGCGCGACGATCATCGTCAAGATGCGGCGGGACTGGCGCTATCGGGCGCAGCTGCTGCTGTGGCGCGCGATGCATGTGCCGCTGACGATCGCCCTGCTGGTCGCGCTTACGATCCACGTCATCGCGGTCTTCTACTACCGGTAGCCCATGTCGACGCTCTTCCGCTTCATACCGCGCGTCGGCGCCTCGATCGACCCCAGGCTGGACCGTCTGGTGGCCGAGCCGGAGGTGACGATCGGGCGTTCGCCCGCTTCCGGGCTGCAGCTGAAGAAGCCGGGCCTGCGCTATCACCATGCGGTCATCCGCGAGGACGGGCCGTCTCTGACGGTCGAGGCGCTGGCCGGCGCCACGCTCAAGAAGGACGGCGCCGAGACGTCGCGGCTCACCCTGCGGCCGGGCGATACGGTCCGGATCGGCGCCTATCTGTTCGCGATGCTGGACGCCGACCCGACGGGGCTGGCCGACCATGTGGTGACAGTGACCGCCGCCGAGGAAGGCGCCTTCGATGAGGCGGCGCAGGCCAGGTCCTATATGTCGCTGTTCGACGTGCATCTGCCGAACGTGCGGCTCTATGCCTTCGTCCTGTCGGTCGTCCTGTTCGCCCTGTTCTTCATCGTGCCCGTGATCTTCGGCCCGACCCATCTCGGTTCGAGCTGGACCACCAAGGCCGGGCGGGAGGAGCAGGCGCTCTCCGTCCACAGCAACATGTTCCAGTCCGCCATTGCCTGGAATGTCGGCGAGATCTCGAGCGCTCATAAGGCCTTCGGCACCAACTGCAAAAGCTGCCACGAGAGCCCGTTCGTTCCGGTGCGCTCGAGTTCGTGCCTCGCGTGCCATTCGGGTATCGGCCAGCATGCCGACCCGCATATCGCGCCCGATGTCGACCTGACCAAGGAGCGCTGCGAGTCCTGCCATCACGAGCATAAGGGGCAGACGCTGGCGACCAAGGACGACCAGTCGGACTGCGGCTCATGCCACGGCAGCATCAAGAACAGCGCGCCGCAGACAAAGCTGCGCGACGTCAGCGATTTCGGCACCAACCATCCGGACTTCATGGTGTCGCTGGTCCAGGACCCTGAGAAGATGACGTTCGCGCGCTTCGCGCTGGACGACAAGAACGCGGTCGATAACAGCCACATCAAGTTCACCCACAAGACCCATCTGAAGCTGGACAAGGTCAAGGAGAAGGCCGCGAAGGCCGGGGAAACGACCTGTGACACCTGCCACGAAGCCGCGCCGGGTGGCATGGTCTTCAAACGGGTCAACTACGAACGGAACTGCGCTGAGTGCCACCTGCTGCAGTTCGAGCCGCTGCACCCGGAATGGCGGCTGCCGCATGGCCATCCGGAGGATGTCGCCAACCGGCTGCGCGGCTATTATTCCGAAGCCGCGCTGCGCAACGAGACCTTCCCTAAGCCGCGCAGCGACATTTTCGAAAAGCCTGGCGCCGACCTGCCGCCGCCGGACCCGAGCGGCAAGGAGATGGTGTCGTCCCAGACGGCCAATGCGATGATGTCGTCGATCGCGCGCAGCGCCTGCGGCCAATGCCACGTGACCGAGCCGCCGGCCGCTGGCGCCGATCCGTCGGCCTGGAAGGTGCTGCCGGTCTATGTGCCGGACCGGTTCCTGCCCAAGGCGCAGTTCCGGCATGACAAGCACAACACGATGACCTGCCAGGGCTGCCATGCCGCCGAGACGAGCGACGGCGGGGTCCAGGTGCTGATTCCCGGGATCGAGACCTGCAAGGGATGCCATGCCGGCCAGGGCGGCGCACCGCAGCGGATCGCGTCGCGCTGCGTCGACTGCCACATTTTCCACAATCCAGAACACCCAGTCGAAGGGAGCAACCTTCGCGCAGCTGCAGCGGCGATGGAGACTGGTAAATGACTACGCACTGGGCCCCATCCGCAAGGAGGAGGGGCCGCCGGTTCGCCGGCCTGACGATGGCGGGGGCCGTTGCCCTCGGCCTGGTTTCAGCGCCTGCATCGGCCGAAGGGCCGTTGCTGGTGCCCAAGACGGGCATCGATACGCAATATCTGACCACGGCCGATGTCGGCAGGATCATCGGCCAGGTCGTCCAGGAGGCGCAGGCCCGCCACAAGCCGGCGACGATCGCCATTGTCGACCGCCTGGGCTTGCTGCTGGCCGTCTATCGCATGAACGGCGCCCCGGCGAACCTGCCGATCGAAAGCAACCCGCGCGGGACGAATGCCTCGCCGGTGCTGGTCAACGGTCTGAGCGGGCTGTCGGTCCTTCCGGTCCTGAATGCCCCCCTGGTTCCGACCGAGCTGGAGGCGATCACAAAGGCGATTACCGGCGCCTACCTCTCGACATCGCGCGGAAACGCGTTCTCGACCCGTACGGCCAGCCAGATCGTCCAGGATCATTTCAATCCGGGGACGAGGGGTGCGCCGTCGGGCCCGCTCTTTGGCGTGCAGTTCAGCTCGCTGTCCTGCTCCGACCTGATGGTGAACCAGAACGATCTCGGAACAAGCGCGTTCACGCAGGGCCCGCACCGTTCGCCGCTCGGCCTCGCGGGCGATCCCGGCGGTTTTCCGCTCTACAAGAACGGGCAGCTTGTCGGCGGCATAGGGGTCAAGGCCGAGGGGCCTTACCGGGTCGACGAGAATATCTACGACAACGACCACTCGACCGACGAGATCGAGGCCCTGGCCGGAACCCACGGCTATGAGGCGCCGGCCGGCATCCGCGCCGACACGATCACCGCGGGCGGCCTGATACTCCGCTACTCCGACGCGGCCCCAGGCGACCTGCTCACCAATCCCGCCAAGGCGAGGCCGTTCAGCCAGCTGACGGCGCAGGATGGCGGCCTTCTGAGGGTCCGGGGCTATTTCGACACCTTCGATCCGAAAGCGATGCCCAGCCTGCGCCCCGGCAGCCGCTACGGCACGGCGCGTTCGGGCCTGGTCCAGGACACGACCGACACCATCAACGCCACAAAGCGGCCGTACCTGCTGGTCGACAAGAGCAGCCATGTCCGCTTTCCGGCAGCTGCCGGCTCCGGCATCACGGGCGCGCTGACCCAGGCCGAGGCGCTGCAGCTTCTGCGGGCCGCCTATGCCAGCGGCATCATCACCCGCGCGCAGATCCGCAATCCGCCGGGATCGCCGATGGCGGTCACGATCAGCGTGGTCGACACCAACGGCCAAATCCTGGGCATCGCCACGATCCCGGATGCGCCCGTCTTCGGCATCGACGTTTCGCTGCAGAAGGCACGCTCGGCCGTTTTCATGTCGAGCCCCTACGGCGACGCGGCCCTGCAATCGGCGCAGGCGAACACCACGGTTCCGGCGCTGGCGGCCATCCTGAAGGACCCGCCGCAGATCGCCAAATTCTCCACGACAGCGACGGCGTTTTACGGGCGGCCCGTCTTCTCGGGCGACTTTGCCTGGAGCGCCCGCGCCGTCGGAAATGCCGCGCGCGATACCTATCCCGACGGCATCGACACCATGCCGAACGGCCCGCTCTCCTTGTCCTATGCGCTCGCGACGCCGTTTTCCGACGGACTCCAGCTGAACCTGGTGCTCCAGAACATCGCCCTCAATATCGGCAATGTCGCCGGTCTCGGGGTCGAAACGCCACACTATTGCACGCAGCTTCCCCCGCCGCCGACATCGTCGAGCGGCAGGCCCGTCCTGGCCAACGGACTGCAAATCTTCCCCGGCGGTTTCCCCGTATACAGGGGTAACACGCTGGTCGGAGGCGTCGGCATTTCCGGCGACGGCGTCGACCAGGACGACATGACGGGTTTCCTTGGCATCTACAACGCGGGGCAGCAGTTGAAGACGGGGATTGGCGAGGCACCCTTCAATATCCGGATCAGCAAGCTCTATTCCAACGGAGCGGCGCCGCATTACGTCAACTGCCCATACTCGCCCTATATCGGCACCAACTCCCAAAACCTGTGTATCGGCAAATGAAGCGCGACGCTTACCTCGCCGCCGCTTCGGCGCTCGCCATCCTCGCCGCCGGCTCAGCCAAGGCGCAGGACGAATTCCAGAAGCCGGGAACGTCGATCATGGCGCCCGAGCCGGAGCAGAACGGCAACGGCCTGTCGCCGGCGCCGGATGAGGCGGACCGGCCTTCGGTTCCGGTGCCGGACCGCGCCCGCATCGTCGATGCGCTTGGCATCCCGGACAACCCGCTGAACCCCTATCGCCAGAGCACGCTGAAAGGCGACCGCCCGGTCTTCGACGACTGGTATGTGGAGCTCTCGGCGATCAGCGACACGCTCTATGAGCCGCGCACCGTGCCGATCCCGGTCTCGACCGTGGTCGCCAACCAGCAGGAAGGCAACGACCAGTTCGGCAAGCCCAGGCAGACCTTCTTCTCGCAGACGCTGATCCCGACCTTCTCGATCATCAAGGGCGACACGACCTTCAAGCCGCCGGAGTTCGAGTTCACGGTCACGCCGGCGGTGAGCTTCACCCATCTGGGTGTCGAGGAGCTGGGCGTCACCGACATCAACCCGTCCAAGGGGCGGGAGCGCAATTCCGGCTTCGTCGGCTTCCAGGAAGCCTTCATCGACTATCACATCCGCAACGTGTCGGACCGGTACGATTTCGACTCGATCCGGGTCGGCATCCAGCCGATGAACGTCGATTTCCGCGGCTTCCTGTTCAATGACGAGCAGCTCGGCGTGCGCCTGTTCGGCGACCGCGACAACAACCGCTTCCAGTACAACATTGCCTATTTCCGGCGGATCGAGAAAGACACCAACAGCGGCTTCAACGACCTGTCGAAGCCGCTGCGCCGCGACCATATCGCGATCGCCAACCTGTTCGTGCAGGACCTGCCGGTTCACGGCTTCACCAGCGAATTCAGCGTCGTCCACAACTGGAACCGGGAGACCGGCCAGCATTACGACACCAACGGCTTCCTGGTGCGCCCGGCGCAGCTGGGCTTCCAGCAGCCGCGACGGTACAACGTCACCTATCTCGGCTATAACGGCGACGGCCATTTCGGCCGCTACAATCTCGACGCCTCGTTCTATTACGCGATCGGCGACGACAGCGTGAACGAGATCACCGGCAAGCGGGCCGATATCCGTGCCTTCGAGATCGCGCTCGAGCCGTCGATCGACTTCGACTATATGCGCTTCCGCGGCTCGTTCTTCTATTCCAGCGGCAGCGACGCCACCGGCGACACCGAGGGCGGATTCGACGCGATCAACCAGAACCCGCTCTTTGCCGGCGCCGATTCCAGCTATTTCATCCGCGAGGGCATTCCCTTCATCGGCGGCGGCGGCGTCCAGCTGACCGGCCCCAACAGCCTGCTGCCCGACCTGCGCTCGTCCAAGGACGAGGGCCAGTCCAACTTCAACAATCCTGGCCTGCTGCTGCTGGGCGTCGGCGCCGACATCGACGTCCTGCCCGAGCTTCGGGTCAGCGCCGACCTGAACCATCTGTGGTTCAACAATACGAAGGTGCTGGAGATCCTGCGCGAGCAGGCGCCGATCCGGAAGGATCTCGGCTGGGACCTGTCGACCACCATCAATTATCGTCCGTTCGAGACGCAGAACATAATCCTGAGGGCCTCCGGCGCCGTATTGATTCCCGGCGACGGGTTCAAGGACCTGTTCAGCTCCGCCGACGCGGACAAGGTTTATTACAGCGTCGTTCTCAGCGCCATTCTTGCCTATTGAGGCAGCATGATACGCATCGGCTTGACCATCGGCCTTCTGTGCCTCGCTCTCTCCGCCCCGCTCCGCGCGGAGCCTACAGCCGTGGGCCCGTCATCGGCCGCGCCGCGCTTCCAGACCGCGGCCGAGGCCGACGCCAAGAGCACCGGCTGCATCACCTGCCATACCAAGTCCGATGCGCCGACGATGCACGAGAACAAGGCGATCGCGCTCGGATGCGCCGACTGCCATGGCGGCAACCCGAATATCGGCCGGCCGCAGGGCACGAACGTTTCCTTCGGCCCGAGCTCGGCGGCGCCGGACGGCTCCTCCGGCCATGCGCCGGTGCTGGAGCGCAGCTATGACCCGGCCTACAAGTCGGCGATGGATGCCGCCCATGTGCAGCCGGAGCATCCGGAGGCCTGGAACTGGCCGGCCAGCGCCAAGCCCGAGCGCAGCTATACCGCGCTGAACCATGAAAGCCCTGGGTTCATCCGCTTTATCAACCCGTCCGACTATCGCATCGCGCATTATGCCTGCGGCGCCTGCCACGCGCCGGAGATCAAGGCGACGCAGCGCTCGCTGATGTCGACCGGCGCCATGCTGTGGGGCGGCGCGGCCTACAATAACGGTCTGCTGCCGTTCAAGAACTACATTGTCGGCGAAGGCTATACCGAGGACGGCAAGCCGGCCCAGATCATGAACCCGGTCGAGCCGACCGATGAGATGAAGCATCACGGCGTGCTGGGCTCGCTGCTGCCGCTGCCGACCTGGGAAACGATGAAGCCGACCGACATCTTCCGCGTGTTCGAGCGCGGCGGCCGCGTCACCGGCACCCAGTTCCCCGATATCGGCGACCCGAACCAGGGCGGCGGCATCCAGAAGCTGGACGAGGACGGCCGCTCGGAGCTGCATGCCTCGAACCGCGACAACGGCACCGGCAACCGCATCGCCGTGCCGGTCATCAACATCACCAAGACCCGGCTCAACGACCCGTTCATGTGGTTCATGGGCACCAACGACCAGCCCGGCGATTATCGCAATTCGGGCTGCGCCGGCTGCCACGTGATCTATTCGAACGACCGCGACCCGCTGCATTCCGGCCCTTACGCCAAGTTCGGCCATGACGGCGCCAGCCAGTCGGTCGACCCGACCATCCCGCACGGCGAATCCGGCCACCCGCTGAAGCATGTCTTCACCCGCGCGATCCCGACCAGCCAGTGCATGATCTGCCACATGCACCAGCCCAACATCTTCGTGAACTCCTTCATGGGCTACACGATGTGGGACTATGAGTCGGACGCGCCGAACATGTGGCCGGAGAAGCAGCAATATCCGAGCGACTCCGAGATCCGCGCTGTCAATGAGCGCAATCCGGAAGGTGCGGCGGCACGCGGCAAGTGGGCCGATGTCGAGTTCCTGGCCAAGGTCGCCGACCTGAACCCGACGATGAAGAACACCCAGTTCGCCGACTATCACGGCCATGGCTGGAACTTCCGCGCCATCTTCAAGCAGGACCGCAAGGGCAACCTGCCGGACGCCAAGGGCAACCAGGTCAGTTGGAGG
>CAZNNJ010000044.1:0-15914 GCA_964574305.1 uncultured Rhodospirillales bacterium
CCGGCGGTCCTTCCTTTGGCCTCAGCCATCGCGCCTATCGCGCGGTTTGGACGCTCGCCTGGATGCTGCTGGCCGCCTGGACTCCGCCTTTTTTCAATCCCTGGCGACGGGCGCTGCTCCGGCTGTTCGGCGCCAGGATCGCGCCTACCGCCCGCATCGCCGCCTCGGCCCGCATCTGGTATCCGGCAAATCTGGAGATGGCGGAGCAGGCCTGCCTCGGCCCTCGCGTCGATTGCTATGCCATGGCCAGGATCGTGCTGGGCCCTTACGCCCTCGCCTCGCAAGGCGCGCATCTGTGCGCCGGAACGCACGATATCGACGATCCGAATTTCCAGCTGAAGGCCACGCCGATCGTGCTGGGGGCCCGATCCTGGGTCGCCGCCGAGGCTTTTGTGGGGCCGGGCGTGACCGTCGGCGAAGGCGCGGTGCTGGGCGCGCGCGGCGTCGCCTTCGGTGACCTGGAACCCTGGACGGTTTATATCGGCAACCCGATGCGCGAGGTCCGGAAGCGCAAGCCAATCCCCTGAAGGTGAGCAGCATGAGCAATGAGGCAGCGGTGGCAGACAGCACGGCGGTGCGGGTCGCCTTGTGGCGGGCGATGCATGTCGAGACCGACGCACCGCCGCATGTGCTGGAAGACACGATCGGCCTGAAGCTGGCCGACCCGGACCCGAATTGGCGCGAGCGCGGCGACATGCATTCGATAGGCACACGGCCCTTCCGCGCCTCCATCGTCGCCCGCGCCCGCTTCATCGAGGACCTGGTCGAGGAGCAGGCCGGCGTCATTCAATATGTCATCCTGGGCGCCGGCCTGGACACGTTCGTCCAGCGCCGGCCGGAGATGGCCTCGCGGCTGACGGTGTTCGAGATCGACCGGCCCGCGCACCAGAGCTGGAAGCGGCGGAGGCTCATCGAACTTGGTTATGGCGTGCCGGACGGGCTCAAGCTGGTGCCGGTCGATTTCGAGGCCGGCGACGACTGGCTGGGCCGGATCGCGGATGCCGGCTTCGATGCTGCAAAGCCGGCGGTCGTGGCCATGACCGGGGTCAGCATGTACCTGACGCGCGACGCCATCGCGGCGACGCTGCGCCGGGTCGCGGCGCTGGCCCCGGGATCGGCGCTGGCAATGAGCTTCTTCCTGCCGTTCGAGATGGCCGAGCCGGCGGCGCGTCCGGGCATCGAGCGGGCGGCGCAAGGCGCCAAGGCGAGCGGCACGCCCTTCATCAGCTTCTTCATGCCCGACGAAATCGTGGCCTTCGCCCGCGACTGCGGCTTCAGGCACGCCCGGCATGTGTCGGCCGCCATGCTGACCGAGCGCTATTTCGCCGGCAGGGCCGACGGGCTTCGCCCGCCGTTCAACGCTGAGGAACTGCTGGTCGCGACGACCTGACAGACTGGGCCACGCCCAGCCCCAGCATCACAGCGTAAGTCACTGTCACCGCCGGGATCTGCAGGCTGAAATCGAAGGCGGCATGGACGCCGACCATCACCGTCGCCGCCACGCCCGCAATCGGATAGATCGCGTCCCGCCGCCGCGCGAACACGCCCCAGAGGCAGCGGCCGGCGAGCCAGGCCACGGTCAGGACCAGCAGGGCGGCGGCGGGGACGCCCAGCTCCAGCGCGTTCTCCAGATAGTCGTTATGGGCCAGGTCGACATAGCCCACGACATTCAGCGGCTGATAGAGCGGGAAGATGTCGGCGAAGGAGCCATAGCCGGTGCCGGTCAGCCAGTTGTCGCCGATGGCGCGCAACAGCGCCGTTGCAATCTTGGGCCGCATCTCCAAGTCGCTCGACATCTCGTCCAGCCGGTCGAAGGTGGTGGCGCCGGTCAGGAGCGCGATCGCCGCGAGGCCGGCGCCGCCGAAGCCGGCGAACCAGAAGCGCCACGGCGCGCGGGCGGCAGGGGCGACGAGGACCAGCAGCATCAGCACCGCGACGGCGGCGAGCGCCGAGACCAGCCCGGCGCGCGAATGCGACATCAATAGCGCCCCGCCGCAGACGATGAGGCCCAGCACCAACCATTTGGCGTGTCCCAGCAAACTGTCGGCCAGCGACAGCAGGAAGGAGCGGCGGCTGCGCAGATCGGTCTTTCGGGCCAGCACGTCGGCGATCAGCACCAGATGGGCGATGACCGCCAGCCCGGCGAATGTGGCGAAGGAATTGCGGTTGATGAAGGTCGCGGTCACGTCGGTGACATAGGTGTCCTTGATGAACCAAAGGATGCGCGGATCGGGCGAGACGAACTCCCCGAGGCCATAGAGCGCATAGACGGTCGCGATGACGGCGATGCCGCGCAGCACGCTGTGCGCGGCCTCCGGCCGCCGGCCGATCTGCCATGCGACGAGGAAATAGGCGGCATAGGTCAGAAGCCGGAACAGATGGACCCGCGACGCCTCGCGGTCGATCGAGAGCGAGGTGTCGAGCGGGCGCCCCATCACCTCCACCGCGCGGTCCCACAGCGGGTGGTGCAGGCCGAACAGGTTCCAGGGCAGCGACTGGAACACGATCCAGGCCGCGACCAGCCCGCCCATGACCAGGGCCGGCAGCAGCGGCTTCAGCATGCCGGCACGGCTGGGCCGCATCGTCTCATAGGCCGCCGACAGGCCGAGCAGCGCCATCGCGGCGATGCCAAGCAGGTCCCAGGCCCAGGGCCGGGCACTGCCGAAGGGCAAGGGCGCCCAGGCCAGCACGGCGATCAGGGCGATCTCCCGGATGCGGTGGATCGCACTCCGCGCCGCCGGCTGGGCCTCCGGCGCGTCTGTCACCACACGCGGCTGGATCATGGCTCACCCGCCAGCCTGCGGGCGTCGCCGGCGGGCAACTGCGCCTGGATGGCATCGAGGACCATGAAAGGGGTTATCGACTGCATGCTCTCGCCGGGCGGATAAAGCACCGCCTGGCGCACTCCCATCGGAAACCAGATGCCGGGCGCGAAGAGGCGGGAGAAGATGGCGACCAGCGGGGTGCCGACCGCGGCGGCGAGGTGCATCGGGCCGCTGTCGTGGCCGACGAACAGCGATGCCGCCGCGATCGCTGCCGCGTTTTCCCGTACGTTCAGGCCGCAGAGATTGACCGCCCTGTCACCCAGGCCGTTACTCGCGGCATCCGACGGCGCGCGGTCGTCTTCGGCGCCAGTGAAGACAATCTTGTGCGGATACAGGCGACAAAGCTGCTCGGCCACGATGCGCCAGTTTTCGATACCCCAGTTGTTCGGCACCTGTTTGGTGCCGAGGCTGATGGCAATGAAAGGCCGTGCGCCCACGCACTCGGCGATCAGGCGGCGCGGCAAGGCGCGGTCGGTTTCGGTGAGGCCGAGGTCCCAGCTCATGGGATCGGACAGGTCGATCGTGCCGAGCGGCGCCAGGTTGCGGACCAGGCGCGCGGCCTCGCGTTCGCGCAAGCCATCGGGAAGCTGGCGGTTCTCGAGCCGGTCGCGGTCGAGCGGCAGGCCGATGAAGTCGCGGATGCCGCAGGCGCGGAAGAAGGCCGCGTCGCGGCGGACCTGGAGGACCGTATCCCGGCGGGCGAGATAGACCAACCTGTCCGGCCGCCAGCGCCGGATATCGCGGGCCAGCCGCCAGGCCTTTCCCAGATCGCGCAGCGGGACCGGATATTCGAAATAGCCGTCGGCCAGCCCCATGCCATCGAGCACGGTGGCCAGCGGCGGGGCGCTGCTGGCAACCGGGGCATTGGTGACGATGCGCAGCTCGGCAACCGGGAAGGCCTTGCGGACCAGGCGCAGGCCGGGCAGCGCCACCACCGTGTCGCCCAGCGAGCCAGGGCGATGGATCAGCACACGTCCCGTCATTTTATGCGGGCGAGCATGCTCGTGAAGCGCTGGGCGGTGGCTGGATCGTCGGCGACGAAGCCCCAGACCAGCGGGATGGCGCGGTGCTCCCACACCGTGCGCGCCACGGTCTCGCTGATCGTCGTGTCGGGCTGGTCATCCATCGCCATGCGGAACTGCCGCGCCAGCATCGCCTTGCCGTCATCGTCGAGCGCGGAATAGAGGTCGAGGCCGAAGCCGCAGCGCCAGGCGAGGTCGACAGCGGAATAAGGCGCCAGCTCGACCGACATCTTGAACGGGATCACCGCCGCCCCGCTGGTGCCGCGCCGCATCTCCGCCAGCGCCAGATTGGCCCAAGCCCGCGCGTCGCCGGGGGCCGCGGCCAGATAGGTGCGCAGCTCCCGCGAAGCATGGTCGCCGGCGACGCGATAGTCCGGCGTCGTGGGATCGGTCGCGCTCGCCAGCGTCGCCAGCGCCAGGTCGGCCCGTGCGGCGTTGGAGGTCACGGCGGCCAGGCTCAACCGGGCGATGGCAGCCCGGTCATCCGCCTCGGCGACCGGCTGGGCGGTCTTGAGCTCATGGATCGTGATCTCCGACGGCAGGCGCACCGCGTCGGCGAACAGGCCGGGCAGGCCGGCCGCCACGACCAGGACGGCGAAGACGAGATTGAGGGTAGCGAGCCGACCGAGCCTTAGGCGCATCAGGCGGACGGCGACTGGCTGTAGCCGTAATAGTTGGAATAGCGGCCGTAATAATAGCCGTTGTCGCCATAGCCGTAGGTCGCGTGCTTGCGGGTGTTGACTCGCGACAGCACCACCCCGGCAATGTCGCCGCCATTGGCGCGCAGCATCTTGACCGCCCCGGTCACGATCGGCCGCGGCGTCGTCTCCCAGCGCACGAGATAGATCGTGGTGTCGACGAAATGGGACAGGATGATCGGGTCGGATACGGCCAGCACCGGCGGCGCGTCGAGCACGATCAGGTCGTAGCGCGCCCGCATCCGCTCCAGGAAGGCGCGCATCTGCTGCGAGCTCAGCAGATCCTGCGGGTTGGCGGTGCCGCCCTTGGACGGGATGTAGTGCATCCCGGATTCGTCGTCGATGCGGATCAGCGCATCTTGATTGGCATTCTCGGCGAAGATGTCGAGCACGCCCGGCTCGCCGCCGACACCCAGCAAGGTCGACACGCTGGGCCGGCGCAGGTCGCAATCGACCAGCAGCGCCTTGCCGCCGGACCGGGCGACGCTGCGCGCCAGCGAGGTCGCGAACACCGTCTTGCCTTCGTTCGACAGCGATGAGGTGATCAGCACCACCTTGGGCGGATTGTCGACATCGGAATAGCGCAGCGCCGTGCGGATCGAGCGGATCGCCTCGGAATATTGCGAGGTCGGGCGCTTCACCACCACGTCCTGCGGCAGTTCCTGCCTCACGATCCCGGGCACCAGCCCGAGGGTAGATACGCCCAGCAGCTTCTCCACCTGCTCGGCATTGCGGAAGCCGTTATCCAGCCGCTCGAGGATGAAGGCAGCGGCGGCGCCGGCCAGCAGCGACGCCAGGAAGGAGAAACCGATCAGCACCGTCTTCTTCGGGAAGGACGGGATGCGCGGCGGCAGGGCCGAGGAGACCAGCCGCGCATCGGCCTGCTGGATGTCCTCCTCCGACGAGGTCTGCTTGAACTTGGTCAGGAAGTTTTCATAGAGCAGCTTGTTGGCGTCGGCCTCGCGCTGCAGCTCGCGCAGCTGCACGTCCAGCTTGCCTTCCTGGTTCGTGCTCTTCTGCAAATTGGCGAGCTGGTCCTTGAGCGAATTTTCCTTGGCCCGCGCGGCATTGACGTCGCCCTGCAGGCTTCGGACAGTCTTGCCCGACTCCTCGTCGATCTTGCGCTTGATGTCGTCGATCTGGGACTGGAGGTTGACCATCGTCGGATGGGACGGCTGGTACCGGTTGGCCAGTTCGGCTTTCTTATGCCGGAGGTCCGCCTCGTCGGCGCGCAGCTTTTCGACCAGCGGGGAATTCATCACCGCCGCGGACTCGGCGCCGGAGCGGATCTGCGCCAGGCTGCTCTCCTTCTGCGCCCGGTCGGCGGTGGCGAGGATGAGCTGGGAGTTGAGCTCGGAGAGCTGCTGCTCAGACAGCGTCGTGCCCTTGGTGGTCTGGGTGAGGTTGTTCTGGTCCTTATAGACCTCGACCGCATGCTCGGAATCCCGCACCTTCTGGCGCAGCTGGTCCAGCTGGTCGTTCAGCCAGCCGCTGGCGCGCTTCACCGCGTCGAACTTCGCCTCGATCTGGTCCAGCAGGTAGAAGTCGACATAGGTGTTGGCGATCAGCGCCGCCGCGTTGCGGTTGGTCGACTGGGCGTGGATCTTGATCAGATAGGACCGCCCGTCATTGGTGATCTCCATCCGGCTCATCAGCAGGCCGACCTCGGCCGCCTTGCGGTCGCGGTTCCTGGCCTCGCTATCCAGCGCCGCGGCGGAGGATGAGGTGGTGAGCGAGCGGATCGCATTCGTCACCCAGCTGAACGGGGAGAGCAGCGCATCGAAGAAACCAGGGCGGCGCAGCGCGGGGTTGAATTCCGGCCAGTGGTCGATGTCGAGCTTTTCCGCCACCTTGTCGGCGAGCGCGCGGGATTTGAGGATCTCCATCTCGCTGCGCACGACGCTCTGGTCGCCGGTGAGCCCCGCCATCAGGCTGGTGAAGTCGACCATCTGGTTCTTGCGCGTCTCCAGCATCACCGTCGCCTCGGCGGTGTAGCGTGGTGTCAGCTGGAAGATGAAGATCGCCGCCAGCACCGTGCCCAGTATGGTGCAGCCGGCGATGACATTGGCGCGCCGCCGGATCACGCCCCACAGCTGGTGCAGGTCGATCATGTCCTCGGACGGCCTGGGCGCCGAGGGGCCGGTCAGCACCGTCCGCAAATGCCCCAGCGCCCGGGGCTTCGGGAGGTCGATCTGCTTGGCTTCACTCATCGCGCTCGCTTCCTATCGGGCCGGCTCCCCGCCAGCCTCCCGGTGCCGTTCTGCATCCGGTCAGAAAAACCGCTCGGCGACTTCTATCACATCGCCCGGCATGACAACGGTGTCTTCTTTCGCGTCACGCTCCTGCTGGGTCGACTCGTTGCTGTGCTTGATCTTGATCCCCTCGTGATTGGCCCGAGGGGTATAGCCGCCCGCCAGCGCGACGGCATTGATCACCGTCATGCCGTTCACGTAAGGGTAGCTGCCCGGGTGGTTGACCTCGCCGATGATGAAGAACGGGCGGTAGTTCAGCACCTCGATGCTGACCGAGGGATTGACCAGGTAGTCCTTGCCGTATTTCTGGGTCAGGATCGCCTGGACCTCACCCGTGGTCTTGCCCATGACCTGGACCTGGCCCAGCAGCGGCACCGACAGCAGGCCCTGGCCGCTGACCTCGAACTCACCGGACAAATCGGGCTCGTTATAGACAGTGATGCGCAGCCTATCTCCGGCGCCCAGCGCATAGCCTTTGTCTTCGGCAGGCGCGGTCCCGGTGGCCAGGAGGATCAGCGCGACGGCAAGAAACAGAATCCGTCCGATGCCCCGGACACCAGCAACGCTCGTCACCGCAACCCCTAACCTTGTCAGTACTGCAGCCTCAGCCGAAGGGCGACAATCGCCTGATTATACGGCGAAAGCTGCAGGTCGCCGATCGCATTCGATACCTTGCTAGTATAGCCGACGTTGAAGCTGGTGGCGAGATTGCGGGTAAGCAGATAGCGGCCCTCGATATTGAAGCCGTAGATGTCGTCGACGCGGCCGAAATGCTGGTAGTCCTGGTGGGTGTAGCTGAAGTTGGCGACGGCCAGGATGTTCTTGCGGAACTCATGCTCGACGCCGACCGACAGCGCGGTCTGGATGAAGCTGGAGGCCTGGGTGACGATGGTTTCCTCGACCGACCGGCCGAGGTTCGCGTGCACCGAGGTCACGCCGTCGACATTCCAAAGCAGCTTGGCGCCGAAGCCCAGCCCGCCCGCGTTCGTGAAATTGGGATCGTCGAAGCTCTGGTCCAGATAACCGATATAGAACTCGCCATCGATCTTGGACGAGATGTTGAGCGCGACGCCGGCATCGACCTCATAGCCCGTCGAGCTGCGCTGGAAACCGCCGGGATCGAACTTGTGGTCGTAGTCGCGCTCGTTGCCGCTGGCGCGCAGCACGGCGCGGTAATGCGGCGCCAGCTCGTACGTGCCCTCCGCGGTGAGCTCGTAATCCGTCCGGTTGCGGTCGGTTTCGACGATGAACGGCTGGCCCGGGTTCATCGCGGGGACGTCGAAATAATCGTAGTGGTTGATCGAGCCGACAATATTCAGCCCGACGATCGCGTTGTCCTTGACGAATGCGAGTTCGGCGTGGGCGACGTGATATTCGGTCGGAAACTCGCCATTGACCGAATTGGGCGAACCGCGCGGCTCATGCAGGATCTGGAAGCCGCCATTGGCGCTTAAATAGACACCCTGCAGAATGTCGTAGCGACCGCTGACCAGACTGTTGAAATTACTGGTATTTTCACTGACGAATTCGGCATAGCGGTTGATCTCGCCGCCCAGGGTCACGCCCAGGAAATTGCGGTCCCAGCCCGAATTGAGCGACACGGCCGGGGTGACGGTGGTGAAGAAATCGTGCTTGGTGTTGATCGTCGAGGCATAGACGTTCGAGCTATAGGTCTCGGTGACGTCGAGGGTCGGCAGCAGGACGAAGGCGCCGAGATGCTGGCCCTGCGCATCGTAATCCGGCCGCGACGCCTGCAGGATGGAGACCAGCGCGCCCTGGCCTGCCGCCTGATCGGCCTTGAGGCCGGGCGTATCCGCGCCCGGCGGTACCGCGGTCCCGGGGACCGTCGGGCCGCTTGCGGCGGTCTGTGCAACCGCGGAGACCGACAGGAAGGCTAAAAAACAGACTGTGGACAAAAGCCGCACGGACAGGCTGACGTGTGCAACGGCCATCGTGTTAGTCCCTTATCGCCGTATTTCTTACGTATTCTCAACCAAATAACGCGAATCTTCCGGAAAGCAAAAGAGAAACGCCGCCCCGGTTGCGAATCGCATATTCGCAGCGATCGGAAAGTGAACGGTCAAAATTACCGCGAATGCAAGGCATCTCGCGGGGACCGCCCCGGGGATTTGAAAACCGGGCGAAGCCGCGCTATCTGTGTGAAGCCAGTGCCGGCAATCCTAATTCGAGGGACGATCGCAGATATGGTTTCGTCGCAGAGCGTTACCGGCGCATCCGATACGTTCCGCCTCTCGCTGGCGCAGATCAACCCGACCGTCGGCGACATCAGGGGCAATACCGCGCTGGTCCGCGCCGCCCGCGCGGCCGCGGCGGCGGACGGGGCGGCGCTGGTCGCCTTCCCCGAGCTCGTGCTGACCGGCTATCCGCCGGAGGACCTGGTGCTGCGGCCAAGCCTGCTGGCCGCGGTCGAAAGCGCGCTCGACGAGCTGAAAGCCGAGACGGCCGACGGCGGCCCTGCCCTGCTGGTTACGGCGCCGACACGCACCGACGGCACCGTCCATAACGCCGTCTTCCTGCTGGCCGACGGCAAGGTCCAGGCCGTCCGCACCAAGCATGAGCTGCCCAATTACGGCGTGTTCGACGAAAAGCGCGTCTTCACCGCCGGGCCGCTGCCCGAGCCGATCGAATTCAAGGGGCTGAAGCTCGGCGTGCCGATCTGCGAGGATATCTGGTTCCCGACCGTCTCCCGGGCACTCAGGGACGCCGACATACTGATCGTGCCCAACGGTTCCCCGTTCGAGCTGGGCAAGGTTGGAGAGCGGCTGGCGCTGGCGCGCGAGCGCGCGGCGGAGACCGGCCTGCCCGTCGTCTATCTGAACCAGATCGGCGGCCAGGACGAGCTGGTGTTCGACGGCGGCGCCTTCGTCGTCGATGCGTCGGGCGAACTGGTCGCGGCGCTGCCGGCCTGGAACGAGGCGGTGAAGCCGGTCGATTTCCGCCGCGGCGGCAACGCGCTGGAGCCCGTCGCATCGCCCGACCTGCCCCCGTCCCTGCTGACCGATCGCATGACCGGGCCTTTCGCCAACGGCTCGACCCGCCCGACCGAGGCCGACCTTGCCGAAATCTATGAGGCGATGGTGCTGGGCCTCAGGGACTATGTCCGCAAGAACCGTTTCCCCGGCGTCGTGCTCGGCATGTCGGGCGGCATCGATTCCGCGCTATCGGCCGCCGTCGCGGTCGATGCGCTGGGGGCGGACAAGGTCCATCTGGTCCGCCTGCCGTCGCGCTATACCAGCGCCGCCAGCCAGGACGATGCCTGCGAATGCGCCGCCCTGCTGGGGGCGGAGATCGTGACCCTGCCGATCGCCGACGGCGTCGCCGCGCTGGAGGGCACGCTGGCGCCGCTGTTCGCCGGGCGCGAACCGGACACGACCGAGGAGAACCTGCAGGCCCGGGCCCGCGGCATCCTGTTGATGGCGCTGTCCAACAAGTTCGGCTGGATGGTGCTGACCACCGGCAACAAGTCGGAGATGTCGGTCGGCTATGCCACGCTCTATGGCGACATGTGCGGCGGCTATTCGGTGCTGAAGGACGTGTACAAGACCACCGTCTTCGCGCTGGCCGCCTGGCGCAACCGCGCCCGGCCGGAGGGGGCGCTGGGCCCCGAGGGGCTGGTGATCCCGCAGGCCATCATCGACAAGCCGCCGTCGGCCGAGCTGCGCCCCAACCAGACCGACCAGGATTCGCTGCCGCCCTATGACGTGCTGGACGCGATCCTGCTGGGGCTGGTCGAGCGGGAGGAGCCGGCGACGGCGATCGCCGACCGGGGCTTCCCGATCGCGCTGGTGAAGCGGGTACAGCACATGCTCTATATCGCCGAGTACAAGCGCCGGCAGGCCCCGCCGGGGGTCAAGATCTCCCGCCGCAACCTCAGCCGCGACCGGCGTTATCCGATCACCAACGCCTTCCGCGACCAGTAGGCAATTCCAAGCGGTTGAATTTACGACATTTACAAACCTAGAATCGTCATGCCCGGGCTTGACCCGGCCATCCACGCGTCTGCGCCCGCACTGAGCCTGGACTACTGCACTTTCGGCACCCCGTGGATGCCCGGGTCAAGCCCGGGCATGACGATTCTAGGTTGTTTAGTGATATAGACGACTGTGATATCTGACCGACGGACCAAGGCTAAAAGGCGCGGCAATGAACGTGATCGCGGACACCGGCATGATCGCGAACCCGGCGGGGACCAACCCGGTGGCGCGCGCGCTGTCCGTGACCATCCCCTGCTATAACGAACAGGCCGGCCTGCCCGAGCTGCACCGGCGCGTCACCGCGGCTTGCAGGGACGCAGTCGGCGAGGATTACGAGGTGATCCTGGTCAATGACGGCTCCCGCGACGGCACCTGGGATGCGATCCAGGCTTTGTCGGCGGCCGACGACCATGTCATCGGCGTCGACCTGTCGCGCAATTTCGGTCATCAGGCGGCGCTGACCGCGGCGCTGACGCTCTGCACCGGCCAGCGCATCTTCATCCTGGACGCCGACCTGCAGGACCCGCCCGAGCTCTTGGGCGAGATGATGAAGGCGATGGATGGGGGCGCCGACGTGGTCTACGGCAAGCGCCGCAGCCGCGCGGGCGAGACCAAGCGCAAGAAGGCGACGGCCAAGGTCTTCTATCGGCTGCTGGCGGCGATGATCGATTTCGATATCCCGACCGACGCCGGCGATTTCCGGCTGATGAGCCGGCGGGTGCTGGAGGCGCTGCTGTCGATGCCCGAGGCGCACCGCTTCATCCGCGGCATGGTGAGCTGGATCGGCTTCACCCAGGTGCCGCTCGAATATGACCGCCAGTCCCGCTATGCAGGCGAGACCGGCTATACCTTCGCCAAGATGATCAATTTCGCGCTCGACGCGATCACCGCCTTCTCCGCCCGGCCGCTGCGCATCGGCCTCTATGCCGGAATGGGGCTGGTCGGGCTGTCGATGCTGGGGATCCTGTACTCGCTGATCTCCTGGATGTTCTTCAAGACCCAGCCGGGCTGGACCTCGCTGATCATCACCGTGATGTTCTTAGGGGGAGCCCAGATCTTCATGCTGGCGATGATCGGCGAGTATGTCAGCCGCACCTTCGTCCAGACCAAGGGGCGGCCGCTCTATTTCCTGCGCGAGATCGTCGGAACGGCCCGCCCGCCAGAGGCCAAGCCTCCGGCGAAGCGGAAGGCTGCGGCTAAGACGCCGGCATAGGCGTCAGCTGGACGGTCAGGATATCCTTGGCATCCAGCCCGATCACGCTGGAGATCGCCGTTTGCCAGGCCTCCGCACCGGCCAGATCGCCGACGACCCAGACCGAGCGCTCCTGACCCAGCCATTTGAGAGAACCGGTGCCGCCTAAAGCCGCGACGAAGTCGTCCGGCCGGATCAGCCGCGTATCGACCCCGCCGGCAGTCGCCACGCCGGCGTCGACGTCATCGACGATGATCAGCTTGGACTGCCGCCAGGGCCACAGCACGCGCCCATCGTCATATTCCATCTGGTTCTCGGGCAGGCTGGCCGGATCGGCGGCCAGCTGCACCAGCTTCGCCGCCGACAGGTAACGCCCGATCCCCAGCGCGAAGGCGTATTCGGTGCCGATCCCGACCGCGAGGCTGGTCTTGCCGGCGCCCAGCGGGCCGGTGATCAGGATGTGCCGCGGCAGCGGCGGATGGTCTTGTATCTTGTCCCGCCCGAACAGCACCCTCCAGTATGAGACCTTGCGGTTCTTCAGGTTGCAGAGTTGGCCGACCAGTATGTCGACCCCGGGATCCTGCTTCGGCCCCATTTCGGACTTGAAGTTTGCGAGGCGATAAAGGTAGGGCAGCCCAGCCTGCTGAAAGGCGAGCTTGCGCCTGAGCCACCAATAGGCGACGAGCACGCCCGGCCAGGCGGTCACCAGGATCGTGAGCAGGAGCCACCCTCCACCGCCGATGAAGGCGGCGACAGCCCACGCCCCGCCGATCGCGAAATAGGTCAGCGCGGTCTTCACGTTCCACAATATGTCGGCAGAGTCGAACGGGAAAATCTCACCCTTGCGGGCATAGGTATCCTGGTAGTCCGTCCTCTCCTTGTAAGCCCAGTAGGCGAAGATGCCGAGCGCGGCGACGACGATCAGCGGCGCCCGGAGCCAATGCCAGCTCTGCGGCAGGACGGAGCTTACGATCCATGCAAATATCAGGGTCGGCACCAACCCCAGGAACAGGTGGCCGATCTGGTCCGCCATCCAGACATAGGAGGCGGTAATGACGTCCTGCACGTCCTTGGTGCCGTAGAGATCGTGCGAGACTTGCGCGAAGACGCGGCGTACGCCCAGCGGGTCGGCATCCGGCCGGTTGAACCGCGCCGCCGCCAAGGTCGAACGGGTCCGGTTGCTGACCGGTATCACTGGAATGATCATTGTCGACGATCCTGGGCCGATAGGTCCTTCCGGCATGATGCGAATCCCTCCCCTTGGAACGAATTCCCCAATCCTACAGTTTCTTTCCCGAGAATCTATTCTGGAGAGATACTATGCGTGGTCTTGCCTGGCTCGGCGTTCTGCTTGTGGTCCTGGGAGTTGCCGGCCTTGCCGTGCGCGGCTTCACCTATACCACCCAGGAAAAGCTGGTCGATATCGGCCCGATCCACGCGACGGCCGACAGGGAACACACTGTCTATATTTATCCCGCAGCCGGAATAGCAGCGGTCGCGATCGGCGGCGCGCTGATCGTTTTCGGGCGCCGGAAGGCCTGATGTCTAGACGGCGACAGCTTCGCGATAGAGCCGGTGAAAATATTCCAGCGACAGCGTCCGCTGCTCTTGATCCACCGTGCGAGGCCCGGAAATCCTCAGGTTGAACTGCACGTGAACGATGCCGGCAGCGTCCGGCGAGACGGCGATGACATTCGCCGTTTCGACGATCTGGTGATCGCGGCGGCGGCGGAACGATGCCCCCTGATTGATTTCCGGCACCTTAGTCCCGCGGGATAGAAACGGCATGCTCATCCCTCAACTACACGTTTGTTGAGTGCATTGTGCCCCGTTTTTGCGATGCGGTGCGAGTCAGGAATTCTACCTAATCCTAGGGTGCGTCAGAATGACACGATTCAGGTAAAATTCAGGACTTCAGGAAAACCTCAGGAACGCAGCTCAGCGAGCACCCGCGGAACGAGATCGGGAATGTCTCCCGCCAGCAGTCCGGGCCCGAAATGGGCTGCCGCCCGCCCATGAAACCAGCTGGCGACGATGCCGGCCAGGAATGGCGAAAGCCGGTTGGCGAGCAGCCCGACGATCAGCCCGGCCAGCACGTCGCCGCTGCCGGCAGTGGCCAGTTCGGGCGGCGCGCCGGTATTGATCACCGCCTTGCCGTCGGGCCCGGCGACGACCGTGTCCGGCCCCTTCAGCAGGACCGTTGCCCCAGTCTCGCGCGCGGCCTTGAGCGCGACCTCCAGGCGCGGCGCGGCCGGACCGAAGACGCGCGAGAATTCCCCCTCGTGCGGGGTCATGATCACCCGATTGTTCAGCCGCTTGACCAGCCCGTTCGAACGGTCGGCCAGAATGCGGAAGCAGTCGGCGTCCAGCACCAAAGCGACCCCCGCATCCAGCGCAGCGGCGATGGCACCGGCCAGCCTTTCGTCGGCGCCCGAGCCGGGGCCGAGCAGCACCGCGTTCAGCCGCTTGTCGGACAGCAGGTCGCGGAACTGGTCGGCGCCCGTGACCGGCTTCACCATCAGGTCGGCGCGGAAGGCGGCATAGATCGGCACCACGGACGGATCGGCGGCGATGCTGGTGAGGCCGGCGCCGATACGCTGGGCCGCATGGGCAGCCAGCCGCGCGGCGCCGGTGACCTCCGTCCCGCCCAGCACCACGGCATGGCCGCGGGTATATTTGTGGCTCTCGGCCGTCGACCAGGGGAAGGCGCCGCGCCACAGCTCCGGCCCGTTGGCAAAGAGGGAGACCGGGATTTTGGCATAGACCGCGTCGGCGACGCCGAGGTCGGAGACGACGATCTCGCCGGCATGGGCCCCGCCCGGCATCAGCACATGGCTAGGCTTGCGGCGGAAGAAGGTGACGGTGAGGTCGGCCTTCACCGCCGCGCCCAGCACCGCGCCGCTGTCGGTCTCGATGCCGCTGGGGATATCGACCGCCACGACAGGCACATCGCGGGCGTTCAGCGCCTCGACGATGGCGCGGAAGTCGCCGTTGAGAGGACGCGCGAGCCCGGTGCCGAACAGCGCATCGACCACCAGCGCAGCCCCTTCCAGGCTTTTCGCCTCGAGTGTCGTGACATGGCCGGTCCAGCGTTTCGCCATCGCCTGGGCGGAACCGGACAGCGCCTTGAGGTCGCGTGCGCAGGCCACCCTGACCGGCCAGCCCGCCTCGGCCAGCAGGCGGGCGACAACGAAGCCGTCGCCGCCGTTATTGCCCGAGCCGGCAAGCACCAGGGTGGGGACGGGCTGCCAGCGTTCGCGGATCGCCGCCGCGGTGGCGGCGCCTGCCCGCTCCATCAGCTCCAGTTCCGGGGTGCCGGCGGCGATCGCCGCCTGGTCGATCGCCCGCGCCGCGGCGACGTTCAGCAGCGCATGCGGGGAGCGCGCATCGCCCGGCAAGGTCCAGGGGTGCGGTGCGGCGGTCATGATGAAAGAATGGGGCGACTGATGGGACTCGAACCCACGACAACTCGGACCACAACCGAGGGCTCTACCAACTGAGCTACAGCCGCCATGCGCCGGGTGGTATCGCGCGGGGCGCCCCCGCGTCAAGCCGCCCAGGAGCGTGCAGTGCGTGCTATGCTCACATTGCATAGCGCAAAATCCGGCCCGTTGCCTTGCGTAGAACATATTATCGCGCTACGCGGTTCGGCTTGGTCAACCTTTAGGCACCCGCGGACCGGCGTTCACGGGTCGGAATGTGCTGTCGATATGCTGAAAATCGCGAGCCGGATGGAACGGCTGGGAACAGAATCCGCGTTCGAGATCCTCGCGAAAGCCCAGGCCCTGGCCGCCACCGGCAAGTCGATCGTCAATCTGTGCATCGGGCAGCCCGACTTCCCGCCGCCGGCCCATGTGATCGACGCCGGCCAGCGCGCCATTGCCGACGGCCATCACGGCTACAGCGCCGCCCCCGGCATCCTGCCGCTGC